>NZ_JBHTWX010000002.1:0-204447 GCF_042792155.1 Kitasatospora sp. NPDC056651
GGCGGGGCCCCCCCCCCCGCGCGGCGGGGCCGGGTGAAACCCCCCGTCCCCCCCGGGCCCCCCCCGTACAAACCCCGGCGCCGGGGGCGGGGGGGGGGGACGGACCGCGGCGCGGCCGTGTCAGGGGGCAGGCGCTCAGCCGGCGTGGAAGGCCACGCGGACACCGGCGTCGACCGGCAGGACCAGCACGTTGCCGGTGGCCCAGATCCATTGCCGCGGGATCAGGAACATCCGGTTGCCGGCCTGCGCCAACAGCCGCAGGCCTTCGTAGCGGTACCGGAAGTGCGTCCCGGCCCCCTCGGCCGGCAGCGGTGTCTCCCGCACCCCGGGCCAGTCCAGTGCGAGCCGCTCCGAAGTGTCGAGCATGACGGCCGGCCGCACCTGGAGGTTGTGGGAGATCTCCTCGGCGTCGGCTCGCCCCTTCTGCTGGGCGTAGCTGCCGACCGCCCAGTACGCACACAGCGCGAGGATCGCCACCGTGACGCCCAGCGCCACCCGCTCCCCCGCCACGGGGAACGCCGCGCCGGTGCCCCGCACGTACAACAGCCGCGCCAGGAGGGCGAGCAGCAGTGCGCCACCGATCAGCAGCGGGGTTCCCATCGGGCCGGCGCCGATGACCTCGAACCCCGCCGCCAGGCCGAGCACCAGCAGCACGAGCACCGGCAGGACGGCGGCGACGCACACCCGACGCACCGCCCGGGAAGCCCCCGGGCTGCGGCGGGCGGCGGCGGACACACGCACGAACACCAGGGCGGCCACCAGCACCCCACTGAGCGCGACCCCGGCGGGCAGGTAGAGCGCCGAGGAGCTGCGCAGGAGCAGTTCCTGCGTGGAGAAGCCGATCGTCGCGGCGTCGAGGCCGAAGTAGCCGTAGAACGCGTCGGCGTAGGCGTAACCGAAGAAGAAGAGGAGCGCGGTGACGAAGGTGGTCGGGGCGATCCAGCGCGCGAGCGTGGTGATCCACCCGCTCCACGGGGCCGCGACGGGCGGCTCCGCGGCCTCGGACGGCAGCTCCGCTTCGGCGGGCCGGTCCTCCCCGGCAGGGCTCAGTGGGTGCTCCCGCTCTCGGTGCCGGTCCCCCCGCCGGGGCCTGTCGGTTCGGTGCCGGTCCCCCCGCCGGGGCCCGTCGGTTCGGTGCCGGTCCCCCCGCCGGGGCCCGTCGGTTCGGTGCCCGAACCGGTCTCACCGGTGATGGGCGCGGTCGGGCTGGGAGAGGTCGTACCGAGGACCCCTCCCACGGCCTTGAGCTCCCGCCTCTCCCCTCCGATGGTCACCGTGTAGCAGATCGGCCGGCCCTTCGAGCTCGACGTCGGGAGGGCGAACACCAGCGGTTCGCTGCGGCCGGCGTACACGGTCGTCGTGGCCTGGCGCGGGGTGGCGGGCGCGGCATCGACCGCGCAGTCGGTGACATCACTGACGACGGCCTGGACCGGGGTGGGCGAGGAGCTCTTCAGTGTGACGACGGCCCTCGTGCCCCAGCCCCGCCCGGCGGCGGACACCGCGCCGGCTTCCTGGAAGCTCGCCTCGGTCTCGCGAACCTCGGTCCGCTGGTCGCTGGGCTCCGGGCCGGTGGTCTGCCCATTGCCGTTCTGGCCGTTGTTGCCGGAGCCGCCGCAGGACGCGAGGGCCGGGACGAGCAGGGCGGGCGCCAGCCACCGGGCCGCGCGTCGGGTCCTGCCGCCTCCGAAGTGCCGGGTCCCGGCCATGCGTTCTCCCATCCGCCAAGCGTGGGCCGGTCGGCCCCGCCGCACGGTACCCGGGCCGGTGTCGCGCGGCGGGCCGCCGCGCTTCCCGGGCCGCGACCCGTCCCCCGTTCGGCGCAATCCGGAACGGGCCCGCTTGGCATAGAGTCGGACGGTCCGTCAGGAGACCGGAAGGAAGCACCCCGTGAGCACCGACACCCGCCCGGTACCGGAGCTGGCCGCCGAGGTCGTCGAGCAGTGGCGGGCCGAGGAGGCCGAGCTCGTCGACCTGCTGGCCCGGGCGCAGCGCGGCGTGGGCGGCGTCGCCGCCTTCCGGCTCGGCCCGACGCCGACCGTGCTGGTCACCGACCCGGCCGCCGTGCAGCACGTCCTGGGCCACCACCCGGACCGGTACGTCAAGCGCTCGCACCGCGCCCGGATGCTGGTCGGGGACGGCGTGCTGTCCGCCGCCGGAGATCCCTGGAAGCGCCAACGGCGGCTGTTGCAATCGCAGTTCACCGGCACCGGGATGCGCCGCTACGAGCGGCGGATCGCCGCCGCGGCGCGCCGGACCGCCGAGCGGTGGGAGGGGTACCGGCGCACCGGGGAGACCTTCGACGTCGCGGAGGAGATGCGCGGCTTCGCCCTGGACACCGTCTGGCGGGCGCTCACCGGGCTGTCGATGGACGAGCACACCGACCACGAACTCCGTTCGGTGGAACGGGTGGTGGCCGCCATGCCGACACTGCCGAGCAACGCGGCGGACGCCCGGGACGCGGTCGCCGGGGACCTGGCGCGGATCGACGCGGTGGCCCACGCGGCGATCGACGCGGCGCGCTCGGCCGGCCCGTCCGAGGAGCCCGGGGTGCTCCGGGTGCTGATCGAGGCCGGCGAGCAGTTCCCCGAGTACACCGACCGGCTGATCCGCGACGAGCTGGTCACCCTGCTCGTCGCCGGGCACGAGACCACGGCCACCACCCTCACCTGGCTCTTCCTGCTGCTCGACCGCCATCCCGAGGCCCGGACGGCCGACCCGCAGGCGCTGGTCGGCGAGACCCTGCGGCTCTACCCCTCCGCCTGGCTGCTCCCCCGGCACGCCGTCGAGGACGACGTGATCGCCGGGCACCGGATCACGGCCGGGACGGACGTCCTGGTCTGCCCGTACCTCACCCACCGCGACCCGGCACTGTGGCCCGACCCCGAGCGCTTCGACCCGGCCCGCTTCGCCGTCGGCGCGGACCGGCCCGGGCAGCTCGGCGCCTACTTCCCGTTCGGTCTCGGCGCCCGCGCCTGCCTGGGCACCCAGTTCGCCCTGCGGGAGACGACGGCGCTGCTGGAACTGCTGCTGCCGATGGGGCTGCCGGTGTTCCGGTCGCGCCCGACGGGGGCGGCGTACAGCATCACCGTACGACCGGACGGGCCGACACCGGCGGTGCTGCGCTGAGGTGCTCCGCGCCGCCCGCCGGGACGGGAAGGACGGGGCGGGACGGGACGGGACGGGACGGGAAGGGAAGGGAAGGGACGGGGCGGGACGGGGCGGGGTGCTCGCCCCGGCGGCGGTCTCCCGGCCGGAAGTCGCCTGCAACCTTCCGGGCCCGCCGCGCATCAGTGACGTGGGCCGGTCCCGCTGTCGACCGATCACCCGTATCGGCATAGGCTGATCCGCGCTCGAACCTTTGTTCCATACGGTGGTCGAGCACGGGCAGATGCGCCGGAGCGGGCGTGCCCGCAGTGCACGAAGGATCGCAGGGGGGATGGAAGCGTGTTCGAGGAGCACCCGAAGGACCGGCACGAGGGCTACGACGACCGGCACGACGGCTACGAGGGGTTCGACCAGCTCGCCGACGACGACGCCGGGCACGACCGGTACGGCCCGTACCACGAGGAGGACGACGGCGACGGTTCCCGGCAGCGGTCCGGCACCCGCCGGATCGTGATGGTGGCGGCGGGCGGGGTGTTCGCCGCGCTGCTGGCGGTCGGCGGCTACGGCGTCTACAACGTGGTGACCGCCGTGTCGGGCGGCGGTTCCTCCACCGACGGCGGCCACCAGGCCTCCGGCACGCCCGCGAAGACCCAGCAGACGGCCCCGCCGACCGCGGAGCAGGCCGAGGCCGCGGCCAAGGAGTTCCTGGCGGCCTGGGGCCGCGGCGACCTCACCGCCGCCGGCGGACTCACCGACCGGCCGGAGAGCGCCCGGGCCGCGCTGACGGCGTTCCACGACCAGGTGGGACCCCGCTCGCTCACCCTGACCGGGACGGGCCGCGCGCCGGGCGACAGCCCGGGCGAGCCGGCCCTCGGCTTCCGGGTGAAGGCGGAGTTCGAGGGCACCCCGGACGCCTGGGAGTACGACGGCGTGCTGAACTTCGCCCGCTCCGAGGACGGGCGGCCGGTGGTGCGCTGGAAGCCGTCCGTGATCCACCCCCAGCTCACCCAGGGCAGGACCATCGCGGTGAAGGCGCTGCCCGACCCCGTGTCCAAGCCCGCCGACCGCAACGGCCGGCCGCTGGACGCCTTCCCGTCACTGCGCGCCGTCCTCCCCCAGATCACCCCGCCGGACGGCTCCGACGCCGCCCCCGGCCGGGCCGTGATGCTCTCCGGCGCGAGCGGCACCGGCACCGAGCCGGAGCAGCTGTTCGTCCTGACCCCGGCGAGCGCCCCGCAGGTCAGGCTCACCCTGGACGCCGACCTCCAGCAGGCGGCCGAGGACGCGGTCAAGCAGCAGTCGGCGAACGGCAATCCGGCCTCGCTGGTGGCCATCCAGCCGAGCACCGGCAACATCCTGGCGATGGCCTACTCGGGCGGGTTCAACCGCGCGGTCGCGGGCGGCCAGGCGCCCGGCTCGACGATGAAGGTGATCACCTCGGCCGCGCTGCTGGAGGCCGGGGTGAGCCCGGACACCGTGGTGCCGTGCAAGGCCACCACCAACTCCCCGCGCGCCTGGCACAACGACGAGCCCGGCGACTTCCCGTCCTACACGCTCGCCGACGACTTCTCCCACTCCTGCAACACCGGCTTCATCGACAAGGGCCTGGAGAAGCTCCAGCCCGGCACCCTCGGCAAGGTCGCCCGGGAGCAGTTCGGCCTCGGCCTGGAGTGGCACATCGGCATCGCGAGCCGGGACGCCACCATCCCGACGCCCGGGACCAAGGACGAGACCGCGGCCCAGTTCATCGGCCAGGGCCAGATCCAGGTCAACTCGCTGCTGATGGCCTCGGTCGCCGCCACCGTGCAGAACGGGACGTTCCACCAGCCCGTGCTGCGCGCCGACGCCAAGCGCGCGACGGCGCCCGCCAAGCTCCCCGCCGACGTCGCCCGGGATCTGCGCGCCATGATGGCCAGGACCGCCACCCAGGGCACCGCCCGCACCCCGATGGCCGGCCTGTCCGGCCAGATCGGCGCCAAGACCGGCACCGTCGAGGCGGGCGGGCAGGCCAACAACAGCTGGTTCATCGCCTACCGCGGCGACCTCGCCGTCGCCGCCGAGGTCGAGGGCGGCGGCCACGGCTTCAGTGCGGCGGGCGTGGCCGCGGCCCAGGTGCTGAAGGCGGGCGGCAAGGGCTGAGACCCTCCGCCGGCCCCGCCGAGCCGCTCGCCGGAGCGGCTCACGGGGCCGGCGGCCGCACCCGGGCCGCCCGGGCCTCCAGGTAGCGGCGCTCCGCGAGGCTCGCGGTGGCCCGGGCGGCGCGCCGGTAGTGGTCGTACGCCCCGGCCGTGTCGCCGACGCGCTCCAGCAGGTGCGCCCGGACGGACAGCAGCCGGTGGTGCCCGGCCAGCCGGGAGTCGGCGTCCAGGGTGGCCAGCAGGGCCAGGCCGGCCTCCGGGCCCTCGGTCTCGGCCAGGGCGATCGCCCGGTTGAGGGTGACCACCGGGTTGGGCGCGATCCGTTCCAGGACCAGGTACAGGCCGTGCACCTGCCGCCAGTCGGTGGCCTCGGCGGTGGCCGCGTCGGCGTGGGTGGCGGCGATCGCGGCCTGGAGCCGGTACGGCCCGAGCTCCGGTCCGGCCAGCGCCTCCTTGACCAGCGCCGTTCCCTCCGTGATCAGCGCGCGGTCCCACACCGCGCGGTCCTGCTCGGCCAGCGGGACGAGGTCGCCGGCGGCCGTGGTGCGGGCCGCCCGGCGGGCGTCGGTCAGCAGCATCAGGGCGAGCAGCCCGGCGACCTCGCCGTCCCCGGGCAGCCGCGCGCGCACCATCCGGGTCAGCCTGATCGCCTCCCGCCGGAGGTCGAGGCGCTGCACCCGGTCACCCGAGGAGGCGGTGTAGCCCTCGTTGAAGATCAGGTAGAGCACGTGCAGGACGACCCGCAGCCGTTCCTCGAACTCGCCCGCGGGGACGGCCCCTTGCGGCCCGGACCCCGGCGACCACGCCCCCTCCGACCAGGCCCCCTCGGGCAGCTCGAACGAGCCGCCGGCGGCCCTGATCCGCTGCTTCGCCCGGCTGATCCGGGCCGCCATCGTCGCCTCCGGCACCAGGAACGCACGGGCGATCTCGGCCGTGGTCAGCCCGCCGACCGCCCGCAGGGTCAGGGCCGTCCGGGAGGCGGCGGTCAGCGCCGGGTGGCAGCACAGGAAGAGCAGCAGGAGCGTGTCGTCGGTGTCCGGCACCTCCTGCGGCAGCACCTCGGCGGCCGCCGTCGTCCGCTCCCGCTCGCGCCTCGCGCGGTCGCCGCGCACCTGGTCGACCAGCCGCCGCGAGGCGACCGTCACCAGCCAGCCGCGCGGGTTGTCCGGCACCCCCTCGGACGGCCACTGCACGGCGGCGGCGAGCACCGCCTCCTGCACCGCGTCCTCGCAGCCCTCGAAACGGCCGTACCGCCGTACCAACGTGCCGAGGACCTGCGGCGTGAGCCCGCGCAGCAGGTCCTCGAAGTCCGGTGCTGTCATGCCTCCAAGTGTCCGTCGCAGAACATCACCTGGCGCACCTCGACGCCCAGCCCCTCGATCCCGGTGTCCGGGATGCCGGTGGCCACCTCGATCGCGCGCTGCCGGTCCTCACAGTCGATCAGGTAGAAGCCGCCCAGGTACTCCTTGGACTCCAGGAACGGTCCGTCGGTCACCACCGGCTGCCCGTTGCGGACGGTCACCACGGCGGCCTGCGAGGGGTCGACCAGCGCCTGGGTGCAGATGAACTCGCCGGACGCCTTCAGCTCCTCCATGAACCGGACGTGTCCGGCGCCGAGCGCCGCCTTCTCCTCCTCGGTCAGCGCGTCCAGCACGGCCGGGTTGATGTGCAGGCTGATCAGGAACTTCATCGCGTCCTCCTCGGGTGCGCGGGCCCGGCAGGGACCGCCTTCGACCGGTGGTCGGAGCGGATGCCGCCGTCTTGACGTCCTCCGCCGGGGAATCTCGCACGGATCTCCCGCCACCGGCGGCCGCCGGGGGACGAGGCGCCGGCTCACCCGCATGACAGATTGACAGGTCGCGTCATACTGTAACGCGCTGTCGCCCGACGGCTTCCGGCCCCGCCGGACCGTCGGACCCCTCCCCCAGCGGCTCGGAGCACGCCATGCACCCCTTCCTCGACCATCCCGGGCCGCTCGCCTTCGCCCACCGGGGCGGTGACCTCGGGCGCCCGGAGAACTCGCTGGCCGCCTTCGGGGCCGCCGTCGCACTCGGGTACCGCTACCTGGAGACGGACGTGCACGCGACCGCCGACGGCGTGCTGGTGGCCTTCCACGACGCGCGCCTCGACCGGGTCACCGACCGCACCGGGGCGGTGGCGGAGCTGCCCTGGGAGGTCGTCAGGAAGGCCCGGATCGGCGGGAGCGAGCCGGTGCCGCTGCTGGAGGACCTGCTCGGCGCGTTCCCCGGGGCCCGCTTCAACATCGACGTCAAGGCGGCGCCGGCCATCGGGCCGCTGGTCGAGGCGATCCGCCGGACCGGAGCCTGGGACCGGGTCTGCGTCGGCGGGTTCTCCGACTCCCGGCTCGCCGCCGTCCGCGCCGCCTCCGGGCCGCGCCTGGCCACCTCGCTGGGGCCGCGCGAGGTGGCCAGGCTGCGACTGCGTTCGATCGCCGAACCGTTTCTCCGTCCACGCACTCATTCACCGGCCGTTCAGCCCTCGTTCGGAAGGCGGTCGCCCGACCGGCCGTCCTCCGGGCTAGCGTTCGCCGGGCTGTGCGCGCAGGTGCCGGAAAAGCACCTCGGAGTCCGGATCGTCGACCGGGCCTTCGTGCGCACCGCCCACCGGCTCGGCCTCCAGGTGCACGTCTGGACTGTGGACGATCCCACACGGATCAGGGCTCTCCTGGACCTGGGTGTGGATGGCATCATGGCCGATCGCATCGACGTCCTGCGGGACGTCCTCGGCGAGCGCGGCTGCTGGAACGACGGCGGCAGCGGCTCCAGCACGGCAATGGGGACTCCATGAGCACCACGAAACCGGCGACGCACCAGCCGGCCGATCCACCGACCGGCCCGACGACCACCGCCACCGACAACGCCCGTGCCCTGCGCCGGATGCAGTTCGGCTGGTACGTCAACGACTGGGCCAACGCCGCCTTCTCGGCCACCGTCCTGACGGTGTTCCTGGGCCCGTACCTGACCACCGTCGCCAAGGACGCCGCCGACGCGGCCGGCAACGTGCACCCGCTCGGCCTGACGATCCGCGCAGGATCGTTCTTCCCGTACACGGTCTCCTTCTCCGTGCTGCTCTCGGTCGCGGTGATGCTGCTGACCGGCGCCCTCGCCGACCGCACCGGGCGGCACAAGGAGCTGATGTGCGGCTTCGCGTACGTCGGCGCGCTCGCCACGATGGGGATGTTCTTCCTCAGCGGTGACCGCTACCTGCTCGGCGGCGCGCTGCTGGTGGTCGCCAACATCTCGTACGCGGTCTCGGTCGCGCTCTCCTACGCCTACCTGCCCGGCCTGGCCACCCCGGACGAACGGGACAAGGTCTCCTCCAAGGGCTGGGCCTACGGGTACGCGGGCGGCGGACTGCTGCTGGTCGCCAACCTGGTGCTGTTCCAGGGTCACGACGCGTTCGGCCTGGACTCCGGCACCGCCGTGCGGATCTGCCTCGCCTCGGCCGGCCTGTGGTGGGCGCTGTTCACCGTCGTCCCGCTGCTGCGGCTGCCCTCACGGGCCGGAGTCGCCCCCGGCCCCGCCGCCGCGGCGGCCACGTCCGAGGACGGCCGACCCACCACCGGCAGCCTGCGCGAACTCGCCCGCACCCTGCGCGGCATGCGCGAGCACCCGCTCACCCTGCTCTACCTCGCCGCCTTCCTCTGCTACAACGACGGCATCCAGACCGTCGTCTCCCAGGCCTCGCTCTACGGCAGCGAGGAACTCGGCATGGAGCAGACCTCGCTGGTCACCGCCGTCCTCCTGGTCCAGATCGTGGCGATCGGCGGCGCCCTGCTGCTCGGCCGGATCGCCCACCGCCACGGCGCCAAGCGGACCATCCTCGGCTCCCTGGTCGGCTGGGTGTTCACCCTCGCCCTCGGCTACTTCATGCCCGCCCACCAGCCGATCTGGTTCTACGCCCTGGCCTGCATGATCGGCCTGGTGCTCGGCGGCAGCCAGGCGCTCTCCCGCTCGCTCTTCTCCCACCTCATCCCGCCCGGCCGGGAGGCCGAGTACTTCAGCTTCTACAAGGTCAGCGACCGCGGCACCAGTTGGATGGGCCCGCTGGTCTTCGGCCTCGCCTACCAGCTCACCGGCAGCTACCGCTCGGCGATCATCTCGCTGCTGGTCTTCTTCGTCATCGGCTTCGTGATCCTGCTGAAGGTCCCCGTGCGCCGGGCCATCGAGGCCGTCGGCAACCCCGTCCCCGAGCGCCTCTGACCACGGAACGCGTCCGCTTCAGGGCGTGTTCCGCGTGTTCCGCCTGTTCGCCCGACGGCCCGGCCCCAGCGATCCGCCGAGCGCGACGTGCTCGAACAAGCGTCGTCCACAGGCGAGTTGGGCATGGGGGCGGCAGCCTGTCGACCCGTCGGCTCGGCACACGAACTTCGGCCTGGGGCCCGGCAGTTGCAGAGCCGACCGGCCGTCGAGGCGGCGGTCAGCGGCCCGTGGTGACGACCATGCGGAAGCGCGCCCGCCCGCCCGCCATCTTCGCCACCGCGGTGGCGGCCTGCTCCAGTGGCACCTCCTCGGTCCACGCCCGCACACCCGTCCGGGCCGCGAAGCGCAGGGTGTCCTCGGTGTCGACGGCGGTGCCCGAGGCATGGCCGTAGACCCTGCGGCCGCCGCCGATCAGCTGCACCGGGCTGATCGCCAACTGATCGGTCGAGGCACCGACGATGACGAGTTCACCGCGCCGGCCGAGCCCGTCGACGGTGGCGGACATCGCGTCGGCGTTGGCGGCGGTGGCCAGGACCACCTTCGCGCCGCCGAGGCCCCGGAGGGCCTGGGCGACGTCACCGGCGGTGCTGTCGATGTAGTGCTCGGCGCCGAGCTCGTGCGCCAGCGGCTCCTTCTCCGCGCCCCGGGCGATGGCGACGGTCCGGAATCCCATCGCCCGGGCGAACTGGACGCCCAGATGACCGAGCCCGCCCAGGCCCAGGACGGCGACGGTGTCACCGGGCCCGGCGGCGGAGCGGCGCAGCGCGTTGAAGACGGTGACCCCGGCGCAGGCAAGCGGCGCGGCCTCCACGGCGCTCAGCCCGTCGGGGATCGCGGCCAGCGCCATCGCCGGAGCGACGACGCCGTCGGCGTAGCCGCCGGGGTAGGCCGCACCGGGAACCCGCAGGTCGGGGCAGAGGATGCCGTCACCCGAGCGGCAGGCCTCACATCGCCCGCAGCTGCCGCCGTACCAGCCGACGGCGACCCGGTCACCGGTCTTCCAGCCCTCCACCCCCTCGCCGAGCGCGTCGATGCGGCCCGCGATCTCGTGACCGGGAGTGACCGGGAAGGTCGTACCGGGCAGGGCGCCTCCGGCGATCATCAGGTCGGAGTGGCAGACCCCGCACGCCTCGACGGCGATCCGCACGTCCCCGGGCCCCGGCTCGCGGACCGGGACCTCGGACAGTTCGAGCGCCGATCCCGGCGCGGCGACCCGCGCGGCGCGCTGCACGCGGTCGGACGAGGAGTCGGACGAGAAGGTGGCAACCATGGCGGAACACCCTTCGGTACGGGATCGGGGCGGGGCTGTGCCCGCACCCGCCGGCCCCTCCAGCTTCCTGCGTCCGCCACCGTTTGTCCCCGCGCGGCGGCCCCGTTCGCCCCGGCAGGGCGGCCCCGGCGGCGGGCGCCTCGTGCCTCCCGTCCGGGTCGGTCGGTCTCCCAGGGCGTGCGGGGCCGGCACCAGGTCGTCGGCGACGCCCGTCAGCCGGGCCGCCCGCAGCACCTGGACCCTCTCCCCGGCCCGGCGGGCGAAGGGCCGCTCCCCGCCCGCGGGTTGCCGCCGAGGGCCGCGGGACGGGCCCGAGCCTCTACGCTGTTCGACGCCCCGTCGACCGTCCCTGGAGCCCGCCGTGCCCGCCGTACCCGTCGCCCCCCTGTTCGCCGCCCTCGACATCGGCGGCACCAAGATCGCCGGGGCGTTGGTCGACACCACCGGACGGCTGCGTCACCGGCTCCAGCTGCCCACGCCCGCGACCGAGCCCGGCGCCACCGTGCTCGGTGTGGTGCACCGGGTGCTGGAGCGGCTCGCCGGAACGGCCGACTGGGCCGCCGTGACGGCCGTCGGCATCGGCAGCGCCGGCCCCGTCGACCTCGCCGCCGGCAGCGTCAGCCCGGTCAACATCCCCGGCTGGCGCGACTTCCCCCTGGTCACCGCGGTCGCCGCGCACCCGGCGGTCGCGGCGCGCTCGCTGCCCGTCCGCCTGGCCGGGGACGGTGTGGCGATGGCCGCCGCCGAGCACTGGCAGGGCGCGGCCCGGGGTGCCGCCAACGCGCTCTGCCTGGTGGTGTCGACCGGCGTCGGGGCCGGGCTGGTGCTCGACGGGGCGGTACGGCCCGGCCCCAGCGGCAACGCCGGCCACCTCGGCCACATCACCGTCGAACTGGACGGCGAGCCCTGCCCGTGCGGCTCGCGCGGCTGCCTGGAGGGCCTCGCCAGCGGCACCGCGATCGCCCGCCGGGCCCTCGCCGAGGGCTGGCGGCCGCTGGACGGGGACCGGACGGCCCGCGCCGTCGCCGCCTCCGCCGCCTCCGGCGACCCGGTCGCGCGCGCCTCCTTCGACCGCGCCGCCCAGGCGCTGGCCGCCGGGATCGCCGCCACGGCCGCCCTGGTGGACCTCTCCCGGGTCGTGGTCGGCGGCGGCGTCGCCACGGCCGGGGACGTGCTGTTCGCCCCGCTCGCCCGCCACCTGGACCGCTACGCCGCCCTGCCGTACCTCCGCGGCCTGGACGTGCGCCGCGCCGAACTGGGCACCGACGCCGGGCTGATCGGCGCGGCGGCGCTCTGCCGCTGAGCCGCCCCGGTGTTCCGGCCTTGCTTCCGCCTCCTGCGGCGACCGACCCGGGCGCGGAGCCGTCGCTTGCCGCCGCCGTGTGGCGGCCGGTCGAGCGGGATCAGGCCGGCGCCGGGTGCCCGAACAGCAGGTCGTAACCGTCCGGGAGTTGCTCGATCACCTGGTCCAGCAACGGCCCGGGGACCAGGTCCGCGACGGTGCTCAGCACGGCCCCGATGTCCCACTGCGCCGTCGCCGGGGTCGCCCCGTCGATCCATCCCACCACGGCCTGCACGAAGCGATCGGCGGTCAGCGGCTCGTCGGCGGGCTCGGCGTCGCGCAGCAGCGTGGCGTAGGCGGCGGGCAGCGCGTCGGCGAGCTCACCCCGCTCGGATCCCACCAGGTGCTCGCCGAGCAGGGCCAGCACGACCCGGGCGGCGTGTTCCGCCTCGGCCTCGCCCCGGTACTCGGCGCGCTCCACGATGCGGGCGAGGAAGTCCTCCCAGGAGATGGTCATCGCGTCCTCCTTCCGGTCGGCGGGCTCCGGCCGGACCGGCGGCGGTCCGTCCCTGGGCCAGGAGGGAGGTCGCACTGCGTGACCACGGCGGGACGTGCCGGTGCCCGTGCTGCTCAGCGTAACTCGCCCCGGCGTCCTCGTAACCGGCCGATCGGCCCGGGCCGCGAGCTCACCCCACCGAGGCGTGACACCGCCTGCGCGGCCGACGGGACGGGGTCACCGCACCGACCGGTACCCGCTGGGCCGGCGTGGTCGCCTGTACGGCCACCGTCGGCGCGGTGACGGTGGCCGCGGTCACCGTCGTGGCCGCCAGGGCGGCCTGGGCGCGGGTGGCGTCCGCCATGAACGCCGAGAGAAAGATCCGCTCGGCCGGGCTCAGCGCACGCGAGCGGCCGGATTCGCGGTCCCGCGCGACCACCACGGTGCGCGCCCGCATAAAGACCATGCCGTCCCGGCAGACATTGACCTCGATCCGCACGGAACTCCGCCCGAGCCGCTCCACGGTGAGCAGCACCGACAACGGCTCGGGCCGGTGGTGCAACTGTTCCAGGTAATCGATCTCGTGTCTCGCGATAATGAACCCGGAGGGGAACAGCGATTCCCGGACGGCGGTTTCGTGGTGGCGGAGCAGGTCGTAAATCCCCTCCTGGATGTAGCCGACCAGACGGGCGTTGTTGATGTGGCCGTTCTCGTCGACGTCGCTCCACCTGGTGGGGCAGGACAGCACGTGAGCGCCCGTCTGCACCGCGTTCACTGCCGGTTCAGCCCGGCACCGGCGGGGAGCAGCGCACGCTGCAACCTGGCGTAGTAGCCGGAGTGTTCGGCCGCCATCCGGGCCGCGGTCCAGCCCTCCTCGGCCGCCTCGGCAGCCGCCTGGACCACCAGGCTGTCCAGCACCGTGTCGACCGACCGGCAGAGGTCGTGGACGGCCGCGAGCCGCTCGGTCACATCCGCCCCGCTCCCCGCGTTCCGGGACGGGAAGGCGGCCAGGGATTCCATCGCGAGCTGAAGGTCGTCGACTCCGTCTGGCCGGTTTTCCACAGGGAAATGCCGCATGTTTTTCTCCATGACTCATTCGGCCGTTACGGCCCAGTAGCTAGCGTTCGAATACACCGGATCGGTGTCGACCCCCCGACCCCACGACGCTATCCCAGCCGAAGGGGGTCAACTGATGGTTTGCGGACCGCGACGGGAAACTGACCACCATCGGAGTAGTTTGTCGGTGTACACAATATGCCCCGTCAGTCGAATGCCGTCCGCAATTCGGGTGGTATCTCCGACGCGCGCGCCCGGATGGACGGCCCCGGGTAGAAAATCTGCTACTGGCCACTCCACCACCTCACCTGGTCCGGCCGCGTGCCGCGCACGGCCGGAAGCCGTCCGGCCGGCGCGGGGCCGTCACCGAGGGGCACCGGTCGCGCCGAGCCGCATGCCCGGGCCCCGCCGTGAGCGGCCGGCGGGCACCGGGCCCGCCTCCGGCGGTGTCGAGGTCCCGCTCGGCGGCGGGACCGGCCGGATCGGCCCGGTGCACGACGGTCAAGCGGTCGGCGGTGGCGCCGCGGGCCCGCCGACGCGGTCACCCGGGACCGACCGCGAGCCGCCGGAACGGGGACCGGGCCGTGCCCGCCGCGCCAGGCGGTGGACCGCTCCGCGGAGTGCGCGGGGCAGCGGAGCGGTCTTCAAGGCCGGCACGGTGCTCCTCCGCACGCCTTCACCGTCGTCGCTGCGGGCCGTCTCCGCTCGGCGGCGCGTCCGAACGGACGAGTGGGGCGGCGCTGGTGGGGCGCCTGGCTCGGCGCCCCCGGAGTCAACGCCCCGGAGTCGAGGCCTCGGGCTCGGCGCCGCGGACTCGGAACCCCGGACTCAGCGCCCCGAGACCAGGTCGGCGACCCGGGCGATCGGCGAGGTGGTGGCCCGGCCGGCCGCCTCCTGCCGGTCGGCGGCGCGGTACGCGGCGTACATCGCGTGCACCCCCAGCCAGCGCAGCGGCTCCGGCTCCCAGCGCCGTACGGTGTGGCCCACCCACGGCAGCCCGGTCAGCTCGGTGTCCCGGCCGAGCACCAGGTCCCGCAGGGTGCGGCCGGCCAGGTTGGTGGTGGTCACCCCGCTGCCGACGTACCCGCCCGCCCAGCCGAGCCCGCTCGCCCGGTCCAGCTCGACGGTGGCGCACCAGTCCCGGGGGACGCCGAGCACGCCCGCCCAGGCGTGGTCGATCCGGGCGTGCGCGGCGGCCGGGAAGAACCGGTCGAGAATCCGGCGGAGTTGGCGCACCGTCTCCACCTGGGTGGTGCCGTCCGAGTCCGTCCGCGAGCCGAACCGGTACGGCACACCCCGCCCGCCGAGCGCGATCCGGTCGTCGGCGGTGCGCTGCGCGTACATGTAGGCGTGCGCGAAGTCGCCCAACACCTCGCGGCCCTGCCAGCCGGCCTCCGCCCAGAACTCGGCGGGCAGCGGCTCGGTGGCGACCATCGCGGAGTTCATCGGGAGCCAGGTCCGCTTCTCGCCGCGCAGTCCGGCGGTGAACCCCTCGGTGGCGCGCAGCACGTGGTCGGCGGTGACGGTGCCGTACGGGGTGACGGCGCGCGGCGCGCGGTGGCCGGAGCCGGGCAGGATCGCGGTGACCACCGTTCCCTCGTACACCTCGACGCCCAGCTCGCGTACGGTGCGGGCGAGGCCACGGGCGAGCTTGGCGGGCTGGACGCGGGCGCCGTAGCGGGTCCAGCAGCCGCCGATGGTGCCGGCCACGTTGACGCGCTCGGTCGCCTCCTTGGCGCTCAGCAGTTCGACCCGGCCTTCGCCGTAGGCCCGCTCGCCCTCGACGTGTTCCCGCAGGCGGTCCAACTGCGGTTTGTTGCGGGCGACTTCGAGAACGCCACCACGGACGATGTCGGCCTCGATGCCCTCGGCGGCGGCGATGTCGACGACCTCGCCGACCGCCTCGTCCATCATCCGCTGCATCACCGCCGCGCGCTGCCGCCCGTACCGCTTGGCGAACGCGCCGCGGCCCGCGAAGCCGTTGTACAGCCAGCCGCCGTTGCGACCGGAGGCGCCGTAGCCGCAGAAGCGCTGTTCGAGGACGGCGATCCGGAGGGACGGGTCGGCCTTCTTCAGGTAGTAGGCGGTCCAGAGGCCGGTGTAGCCGCCGCCGACGACGCACACGTCGACGTCCCGGTCCCCCGGCAGCCCGGGACCCGCCTCGGGCACCCCGTCCGCCGCGTACCAGAACGACACCTGACCGTTGACCGCCGCCACCGGATACCTCCCACACCCTCGCTGACCTGCCCGGACGCTACCTCCGGCCGCTTGGCGGGGCCACCCCTCACAGTGCAAGGATCGCCGGGCCCGACCAGCCACCCTGTCAGTCCCGGTCAGTCCTGGTCAGTCCCGGTCAGTCCCGCAGGAGCTCCAGGGCGCGCGTCCAGCTGTACGAGCCGGGCACGAAGTCCGCGATCCGCACGCCCATCCGCCGCAGCTTCGCCAGGCTGTCCGCGTAGGCGGGGTGCGCCGCCTGGGCGGCGCTGAGGCACGGCTGCACGGCGACGGGGATGCCCCAGCCGTACGACTCGCAGAGGATGCCGAGGGCGAGGGTGTCCGAGATGCCCAGGGCCCACTTGTTGATCGAGTTGAAGGTCGCGGGCGAGACCACGATCGCGTCCGGATCGGGCAGCGGACGCGGCTCGCCGGGCTTCCGCCAAGCCGAACGGATCGGAAACCCGGTCTGCGCGATGATGGCGTCCGAGTCGATGAGCGCCATCGCGTCGGGGGTGGCCACCACCCCGACGTCCCAACCCTGTTGCCGGGCCTCGCCGATCAACTCCCCCACCCCGCCCGCGACTCCCGCCGCACACACGACGACGTACAACACCGGCTTCCTGGCCATGTTCAGTGGTCCCCTCCAGTCACCGCCGGCCCAGTGTCAGGTCGGCATGCACCACCTTCCCAAACTGCTCGGGAAGCGCACCCCACCGTCCCAGTGTCAGATGGTGGACGAGGGCGAGCCCGCGGTGCCCCTCGTCGGCTTCGCCCGCGACCATCATGGTGGGCAGCACCCGCGACCCGTCCCGCACTGCCACCCGCACGGTGCGGTCGGTGATCCGCCGGATCGAGACGGTCATCCTGGTCAGGCACCCGGTCTTCACGGCGTTCGTCACCAACTCGCTGGCGATCAGCTCAGCCTGGTCGACCAGCTCCGGCAGCTCCCACTCGTGGAGTTTCTCCCGGACCAACCTGCGTGCCGCGGAGGCCGACTCCGGCCGGTAGGGAAGCCGCGCCGTCGCCGGAAACGGACTTCGACCAGACTGATCGCCCGGCGCCGCCTGGGAACGACTGGCAGCCCTCGAACACTCCACCTCGACGGGTCGACTCATCACAGGTCACTCCTCCGTGCAGTGGTGGCGCCGTTGCCCTGACGAGGGCGCTCACCCGGCCACCGCTCTCCCGCGCCGGTACGACCCACACGCGAGCGGCTCTCGACCACCCAACCCGCTCAAGGAGCACGCGAACGACCCCGAGTCAGTGACTCCGAGTCGGAGTCACCACACGCTGCGTTGCCTTACGATCGATCCACGTCAGCAAGGGAGCGAGTGATGGATCATCGGCCGGACCCGCGACAGGTTGTCGCCGGACTCCTCGATGACCAGAGGTTTCTGACCGCGTGCGCGGCCCGCGACATGGGAGCCGTCTTTCGTCTCCTGAACTCCCGTGGTGTCAGCACCCGTCGACTGGCCGCAGCCGCCGACATCACCCAGGGGCGCCTCTACGACTACATGAACGGCAGGACCAGGGTCGAGAAGCTCGCCCTGTTCGAGCAGATCTCCGCGGCGAACCACTTCTCCCGCGCCTTCGCCCTTGCCCGAGCGGCGGACGACCAGCCGCTCGCAGCCCACATCGCCGCCAGCACGAGCCACTTGTGCCTCCACCGAGGTGATCCGTGCCAGGCCTCGCACTGGGCCACGATCGGCCTGGAGCTGGCCCGTCAGGGACCCCGGCTGCCGAGTCTCACGGCCAGGCTGCACACCGCGCTCGCACGGGCGCTTGCCGCCTCCCATCAGTTCGGTTCGGCCGTCCGCTCGCTCGACCTCGCCCACACCGCACTCACCACCCGGGCCGACGAGTCACACCCGTGGTTGAGCCCCTTCGACCACGCCACCTTGGCCGGCGACTCCGCGCTGGTGTTCGGTGACCTCGGACGGCAAGCGGACGCGCTCAGATGCGCCGAAGAGGCAGTGGCCCTGAGGGAGGAAGGCCGTACCCGATCGTTGGCCTTCAGCCGCATCACACTCGCCCGCGCACACATCTGTGACGGTGACCTGGACGCCGCGATCGCCGTCGGCGACGACCTGCTCACCACCAGCCCGACGCTCGGATCCGTGCGGGTGGTCGACCAACTCGACGGCCTGGTCGGCCTCCTCGGCAGACACCGCGGCTACAAGCCCGTACGGGAATACCTGGCACGATCCGATGAAGCGAGCCGGACCAGACTCCTCCTGCTCGCCGACATCATCCCGTCGCCTCGGGGAGGCACATCGTGAGGCCCGCACCCACCGACACCGAAGCCTGGAACGCCTACCTCGCCGAGGGCAACGCCAAGCAGGCCCGCAAACGGGTCTCCGCCGACGTCATCCTGCGTGACGAGCACGGCCGCATCCTCACCGTGAACCCCACCTACAAGGACGGCTGGGACCTGCCCGGCGGCATGGCGGAGGCCAACGAACCCCCCGACCAGGCCGCCATCCGCGAGCTGCGCGAGGAACTCGGCCTCGCCATCACCATCCACGGCCTGCTGGTCGTGGACTGGGTTCCGCCGCACGGACCTTGGGACGACCAGCTCGCCTTCGTCTTCGACGCGGGCACCCTCTCCCCAGCCGTCGCGGCCGCTCTGCGGCCACAGGACGACGAGCTCTCCGAAGCCCTCTTCCTCCCGGCCGCCGAGGCCGCTGCGCGGCTCCTCCCCCGCCAGCGCAATCGCTTGCAGGCCGCTCGCCGCGCGCTCACCGACGGCCGGACCCGTTACCTGCACAACGGAGCCGAGCTGTGGCAGTTCCGAGTAACCCACTGATCAAAGGACATTGACATGACCGAGGACGGCCGGATCTTCCGTGAGGCGTGGATCGCCGGGGTGCGCAAGCACTTCCCCGGCGATCCCAAGCCCGGTTACGTCTCCCCCTGGGACGACACGCCAGAGTGGGAACGGGCCTGTGCCGCAGCGGTGTTCGGGCAGATCCGGGACTTCGTCGCGATCAGTGCCGGCGCCACCTCCAAGCTCACCCGCGAGCAGAAGGGCCGCTTCGTCGCCACCTGCTGGATCGCCCAGATCCACAAGCACATCGCCGATCCCAAGCCCGCCTACGTCGCCGACTGGGACGGCCTGCCCAAGTGGCAGCAGGAGACCGACGCCGACATCTTCGAGACCGTCGAGCGCCAGGTCTGAACCCGGGTGCGCCAAGCTCTCCTACGCCCCGCCGGTCCGCAGCCGGTCACCCCACCAGTGCGGCCGCCGCGTCCGCGCAGCCCCAGCTGAGGGTGACCCCGGCGCCGCCGTGGCCGTAGTTGTGGATGGTCCGGCCGTCCGGCTCCGCTTCCAGCCGGGGCCCGCCGTGCCGGGCGGGCCGCAGGCCGACGACGTGGTCGATGACCCGGGCCCCGCGCAGTTCGGGGACGTGGGCCGTGCAGCGGGCGATGATGGCCTCGGCGGTGGCCGGGTCGGGCGCGGTGTTCCAGTCCCCTGGTTCGAAGGTGCCGCCGAGGACGACGTCGGCGCTGCGCGGGTGGACGTAGGTGTAGCCGCCCGGGTCGTCCTGGATGCGGGTGGAGGCCGGCAGTCCGGGGTTGCGGACCAGGACGATCTGGCCGCGCACCGGGTGCACGGCCTCGTCCTCGCAGAGCTGCCGGGCGGCGATGCCGGTGGCGTTGACCACCACGGGCGCCCAGACCCGGGCCTGGTCGAGGAGGTCGAGGCGGCGGTGGACGATCTCGCCTCCGTTGTCGATGAACCGCCCGAGCAGCCAGGGCAGGTAGAGCGGCATCTCGACGGCGGGGGCCGTGAACGACCAGCCGTCCGCGCAGTTCGGCCCGCGTTCGGCCGCCGTCAGCCGGCGCAGGTCCGGGACGGCGGCGCCCCACCAGGGCTCGCCCGGCTGCCGCTCGTGCGCCAGCATCCGGGTTCTGCGCATCGAGACGCCGGGCACGCCCTCCGCCGCCTGACGGGCGAACTCGGCGAAGGCGGTCGCCGACCAGTGCGCGACCTCGCCGCTCGTGCCCGTGGCGACCGGGAACCAGACGGCCGCCGCCACCGCCGAGGTCGTCGACAGCAGGCCGTCGGCCGTCACCACGACGACCCGGAGTCCCTTCTCCTGGAGCCGGATCGCCGTGGTGAGCCCGATGACCCCGCTGCCGACCACGACGACGTCCACCGCACCATCCATCGCGTTCTCCTCCTCCGACGGGCCGCCCGTTGGGGTGGCGGCATCCGTCTTCAGGAAATCCGCTCGGCCCGGCATCCGTCCAAGACCAGATCTGTCCCGGGACGATAAGCGGCGCTTATCATCACCGGATGGATCTGCGGATGGACCTGCGCCGGATGCGCTACTTCTCCATGCTGGCCGAGGAGTTGAACTTCACCAAGGCCGCCGTTCGGCTGCACGTGGCACAGTCGGCGCTCAGCCAGCAGATCAAGGCGCTGGAGCGGCAGCTCGGCGCGCAGCTGGTCGAGCGCACCAGCAAGGGCTGCGTCCTGACCCCGGTCGGCCGGGCGGTCGCCGAGGAGGCGCGCCGGGTGCTGGGCGAGGTGGCGGAGGCCGAGAGGCGGATCGCGGCGGTGGTGCGGGGGCGGGAGGGGAGACTGCGGGTGGCGTACACCCGTTCCGCGCGCGGCGGGGTCTGTGACGCCCTGGTGACCGAGTTCCGCAACCGGTACCCGCGGCTGGACGTCGCCCTGCAGACCGGCTGGACGTCGCACAACGTCACGGAGCTGCTCGCCGGACGGCTGGACGCGGCCTTCGTCCGGCCGCCGCTCGACGTTCCCGGGCTGGCCTGCCGGATCATCGCCGAGGAGGAGCTGCTGCTCGCCGTTCCGGCGGGCCATCCGCTGGCCCGCAGCCGGGCCCGGATCGGCCGGCACCGCATCGCCGACGAGCCGGTGGTGCTGTGGCCGCGCGAGAACGGGCCCGGGATGCACGCGCTGATCACCGGGCAGCTGTGGCCCGGCCGTTCGCCGCGGATCGTGCGCGAGGAGCCGGACGACGAGCAGCTCCTGCTGGCGGTGGCGGCCGGCTACGGCATCGCGCCGATTCCCGAGGGACGGGCCCGGGTGTTCCGGATTCCCGGCATCTGTCTGCGCCGGCTCACCGCGCCGGTGCCGACCGTCACCCTGGGCCTCGCCCACGATCCGCGTTCGGCCCCGCCGGCCGTCCAGCTCCTCCTCGCGATGGCCCCGCCGCTCGGGCCGGCCGGAGGGTCGCCGGAAGCCGGACAGCCGTGATCCGCCGACCCTGATCCGCCGACCCTGATCCGACACCGGGACCGCCCCCCGATCCGTCGGGGCCGGGCGCTCAGCGGGCGAGGAAGCCGGTGAGCCGGGCGTCGAGCTCGACGGTCTTGCCGTTCAGGCCGGTCTTGACGAACTGCCAGCTCAGACCGTTGATGACGCCCTGGCCCAGCGGCGCGAACGCGGCGAAGGCGGGCTGGCTGAGGTCGATGTGGGTGGAGTCGCAGGAGGGACACTGGTCCTTCACCGGGACGGTGATGGTCTTGCCCTGGTAGGTCACCTTGACTGAAATGCCTTGGCAGACCGGGTCGTTGTTCGGGTTGGCGGCGGTCCACCAGGTGTGCGAGACGGCGACCAGCATCTGGGTGGCGGCGTTGATCTGGGTACCGCAGGCGCCGTAGCCGGCATCGGTGTAGTAGGTGGCCTTGCCGGTCATGGGTGTGTTGATCGGGATCGCGGCACTCGCGGATCCGGCTGTGAGGGCGATGAGGGCAACTGCGGCGAGCGGGGCGCCCGCGAGGATCCTGAGGTTCTTGCCGATGACGCGCATGGTTCGTTCCCTCCGGTTGCCGTGCTGATCACGGAAGCGATGAGCATGGGCATGACATTCAGGCCTCGACAGATTCGCACGACAGTTCGTCGACCGAACGCCCGCCCCTGGGGAGGAAAGCTATGCGCCGTCCGCATCGCGGTCCAGACCTCCGCGCTGTCGGCAGGAACACAAGGCAGGCATCTTCACCAATGCGCCCGATGGGGCGAAGATGCGTGACCGCTCCGACGCGAAGGGTGTTGACAGATCGTCACCCGAGTCTCCGGAGGCCCCTCAGATGCGCACCACGCTCGCCGCCCTGCTCCTCGGCACCGTCCTGCTCCCGACCGCCGCACCCGTCACCGCGGCCCCCCTCACCGCCGGCGCGGCGCCCCGCGCGGTGAACCAGGGCTACAGCATCCCGGTCGCCGGCGTGACGGATCTCGGCGCGCTGCCCGTCCTCGCAAGCCTCGGCATGGACTTCGCCCGCCTGCTCGGGCAGTAGCACGTCCAGCGCCACCGTGACCGAACGTCACGGCCTTGGCGGCCTCCGGGCAAGCGTCGGCCCCGGCGTGGGAACCTCCCGCGCGCCGGCCCGAATTTCTTCCGCTCCGAAAATTAGTAACCCCGGCACCCGGCCACAAGCCCGAACGCCCTCCCGCAGCGCGCCCGTTACCGCCCCGCCATCGGCCGCAACCTGCCGAAAGGAACCGCAAGCGGCCGAAACGAAGCGGCAACACCCTTTCCCACCAGCCAAGATGACGATTGACAGCAGCCCCGGCGGTTGCGCACGATGAGGCCCGAGCCCATCCAGCAGCGACCCGGAAGGAGGGCCGATGCACACCGCCGTCCGCCCCGCCCCCCGCCGCTGCCCGCGCCGCTGTTGTCGCGGCGCGCTCGCGTTCTGACCGTCCGCCACAGCGGACCACCGCACCCGTACGCCGCGCCCCGCCCCGCCCCTGCGGAGCCGTACGCCCAGCGCTGCCCGAACGCCCTTCCCCTCACCTCCCCTTCATCGCTCACCGTCACCACACCCGTCCCGAAAGGGCCCCGCCATGACCACCACCGCCCCCAGCCCGGCCGCACTCCGCCTCACCCCCGTCGCCGGCCGGATCGGCGCGCTCGTGCACGACATACGCCTCGGCGGCGACCTCCCCGCCGAGACCGTCGCCGCCCTCGAATCCGCCCTGTACGAGCACAAGGTGCTCTTCTTCCGCGGCCAGCGGCACCTGGACGACGCCGAGCAGGAGGCCTTCGCCCGGCTGCTCGGCCACCCGGTCGGCCACCCCACCGTGCCCAGCGCGGACGGCCGCTACGTCTTCGAGCTGGACGCCACCAAGGGCGTGCGCGCCAACAACTGGCACACCGACGTCACCTTCGTCCCGTCCTACCCCAAGGCCTCGATCCTGCGCGCCCTGGAGCTCCCGCCGGCCGGCGGCAGCACCGTCTGGGCCAACACCGCGGCCGCCTACCAGGACCTGCCCGCCCCGCTGCAGGCGCTCGCGGAGAGCCTGCGCGCCGTCCACACCAACGACTACGACTACGCCGCCCGGCTCGCCCTGCGCCCCGAGCTGGCGAACAACCCCGAGATCGCCAGGCTGTTCCGGGACGTGTTCGTCTCCACCGCCTTCAAGACCGAGCACCCGGTGGTCCGGGTCCACCCGGTGACCGGTGAGAAGACCCTGCTGCTGGGCGCCTTCGCCCAGCGCATCCAGCAGCTGTCCGGCGACGACGGCAAGGCGCTGATCGACCTCTTCCAGCGCTACGTGGAGCGGTTGGAGAACA
Source organism: Kitasatospora sp. NPDC056651 (assembly GCF_042792155.1). Lineage (NCBI taxonomy): Bacteria > Bacillati > Actinomycetota > Actinomycetes > Kitasatosporales > Streptomycetaceae > Kitasatospora > Kitasatospora sp. NPDC056651. The sequence continues at coordinate 23,335 of NZ_JBHTWX010000002.1, forward strand.
CCGTCCGCTGGGACTGGCAGGTCGGCGACGTGGCGATCTGGGACAACCGCGCCACCCAGCACTACGCGGTCGCCGACTACGGCGACGAACCGCGCCTGGTGCGCCGGATCACCCTGGACGGTGACCTGCCGGTCGGTGTGGACGGCGTCCCGAGCCGGCTGCTGGAGCCCGCCGACCCGCCGCGGGTGCCCGGCCTGGTGCCCGCCGCGGAGCTCGAAGCCGAGGGACTCGAAACCGAGAAGCTCAAGGCCGCGGGTCTCGGAGCCGAGAAGACCGAAGCGACCGACTGACCCCGACGGTCCGAGGAGAACGCCGTCCGTGACCACGTCCGTGACCACATCCACCACCCTCCGCGCCGGCGACGACCGCCGGGAGGCCAACGCCTCCGCCGTCCTGCGCACGGTGCTCGACCACGGGCCGATCGCCCGCAGCCGGGTCGCCGCGCTCACCGGGCTCAGCGCCTCGGCCGTCTCCCGGCAGACGGTGGACCTGGTCCGGCTCGGAGTCCTGTACGAACGGCCGGAGTTGGCGGTCGGCGGCACCGGAACGCTGGGCCGACCGCAGCTCCCGCTCGACCTCGACCCGGAGCGGCTCGCGGTGGCCGGGCTGCACATCGGCCTGCCGTTCACCACCGTCGCGCTGCTCGACCTGCGCGGCCGGGTGCTGCGCCGCAAGGAGTTCCCGCACCGCGGCCGGACCGGGCCCGAGCTGCTGAAGGCGCTGCCGGCCCGGCTGCCCCGGTTGATCGACACCCTGCGCGGCCACCGTACGGTGGTCGGGCTGGGTGCCGTCACCGGCGGCTCGGTCGACCCCGAGAACGGACTGGTCCTCCGTCACGAACCGCTGGAATGGCGCGACGTGCCGCTGTGCGCGCTGCTGGCCGACGCCACCGGGCTGCCCGTCCGGGTGGACAACCACGCCCGGGCGCTCACCCTGGCGGAGATCCTCTTCGGCCACCCGGCGGCCCGCCGCAGCATGGCGCAGCTCTTCGTCGGCCACGTGGTGGACGCGGCGCTGGCGGTCGCGGGCACCGTCCACGTGGGCCCGCCCTCGGCCATCGGCGGCCTCGGCCACCTCCCCGTCAGCGGCACGGTCACCGACCCGGACGCGGACAGCCGGGAGCGCTGCCACTGCGGCCGGCGCGGCTGCCTCTCGGTGGCCGCCTCGGACACCACGCTGTTCGCGGCGGCCGCCGCCGAGGGGGTCACCACCGAGCCGAGCCGCGAGCAGCTGATCGCCGCCGTCCGCCGGGGTGACCCGACGGCGAACCGACTGGTGCGCAACCGGGCCCGGCTGCTCGGCCGCGCGCTCGCCCTGCTCGCCGACGTGGTCAACCCCGACCTGCTGGTGCTGACCGAGCACTTCACCTCCCTCGATCCCGCCCATCTCGACGTCGTCCGGGCCGAGTTCGCCCTGCACTCGCACCTGGACCGGGACGCCGGCCTGCTGATCGCCCAGCGACACGGCCCGGACGTCCTCGCCGTGGCCGCCGGCGCTCCGGTGCTCGGCGAGCTGTACGCCCGGCCGGTCCAGGCGCTCGCCGCACCCCGCGCCGGCCACCATCCCTGACCGCCCGCCATCCGTGACCGCCCACCATCCACTACCGCCCACCATCCGCAACCGCCCGCCATCCGTGACCGGCCATCATCCGTAACCGCCCCCGAAGGACCGCCATGACCGCGCTCCCCCGTCCACCCGTTCCGAGCCGCCGCGCCGTGCTGCGCGCGGGCCTCGCCGGAGCCGGCCTGCTGACGCTCGCGGGCTGCCGGTCCGCCGTCGAGCACTCCCGGAACGCGGCCGCGGCGGCGGACGCCACCGGTTCCCCGCGCCGGGGCGGCGTGCTGACCGTCGCCACCGGCATCGACGTCACCCCGAGCCTGCTCTTCGCCCAGAGCGCCAACACCCTGGTCCAGCGGCTCGTGTTCAACACCCTGACCAGGTACGACGACAAGCTCCAGCCGCAGCCCGAGCTCGCCACCGCCTGGGACCTCGCCCCGGACGGCCTGGGCGTCACGCTCAAGCTGCGCGAGGACGTGCTGTTCCACAGCGGCCGCCGGTTCACCGCCGACGACGTCGTCTTCGCCGTCAAGAACCTCCAGAACCCGGCCCGCTCGGCCCAGTTGAGATCCACCGCGGCCACCGTCACCGACTTCCGCAAGAACGGCGACTTCGAACTGACCCTGGTGCTCGCCCACCCGGTGAGCAACCTCTTCGACCTCTTCGAGTTCATGATCATCCCGGACCGGGAGACCGTCGAGGAGGCCGTCACCGGCACCGAACTGATCGGCACCGGCCCGTTCACCCTCACCGAGCGCAAGCCCGGCTCCTCACTGACCTTCGCCCGCAACGACCGCTACTGGAACCCCGGCCGCCCCCACCTCGACGGTGTGGAGATCCGGATCATCCCGCAGGCCGAGTCGCTGCTCTCCTCGCTCAAGACCGGCCAGACCCACCTCTCCTACAACGTCCGCGGCAAGGACGTCGCCACCCTGCGCACCGACCCGCAGTTCCGGATCCACCCGTACGACACCGGCTCCGGCGCCTACTACATCGGCGTCAACACCACCGCCGAGCACGTCGGCGACAAGCGCGTCCGCCAGGCCATCGCCTGGGCGATCGACCGCGACCGCCTGGTCCAGCAGGCCCTCGGCGGCTACGGCAGCGTCTCCTCGGTGCCCTGGCCCAAGTCCTCCCCCGCCCACACCGAGGCCGGCGCCACCCACTACCGGCACGACCCGGACCGGGCCCGGGCGCTGCTCAGGGAGGCGGGCGCGGAGCACCTCACCCTGCCCTTCGCCCACTCCAACGAGGCCGGGCCGACCGCGATCGCGCAGATCCTCCAGTACGACCTCCAACAGGTCGGCATCGACACGGTGCTCCAGCCCACCGACTCGCCGACCATGCAGAAGCAGCTCATCTCCCAGTCCATGCCCGCCCTGTGGTCGCTCAGCCACGGCTTCGCCCAACTCCACCCGGCCACCCTCGCGGTGAGCGCCTACCCCTTCAACGAGGCCAAGAACAGCTCGCGTTTCACGTCCCCCGCCTACACCGACGTGGTGCAGCGGGCCTGGAACCGCGGCGACAGCGACGGTCCCGAGGCCAGGGCGCTCTACCAGCAGATCACCGACGTGCTGCTGGAGGAGCAGTTCGTGATCGACCTCGCCATCGCCGGGCTGATCGAAGTCTCGGGCGCCCGCGCCCGGGGCGCCACCCTCAACAAGTTCGGCTACCTCAACCTCGACGACGCCTACCTCACGGCCTGACCAGGACGGCCCCGGATACCCATGCGCACGTTCCTCCTGAAACGCCTCCCCAGCGGACTGCTCGTCCTGGTCCTCGCCTCCTTCCTCGTCTTCCTCATCCTCCGGCTGATCCCCGGCGACCCGGCCACCACGCTCGCCGGACCGGACGCCACCCCCGCCACCGTCGAGGCCATCCGCTCCCAACTGGGGCTGGACCAGCCACTGTTCGGCCAGTACGCGAGCTGGGTCGGCCGGTTGCTGAGCGGCGACCTCGGCCCGAGCTACGCGATCGGCGGGCAGGTCACCGACCTGATCGGCAACGGCCTCGGTGCCACCGCCCAACTCACCCTCGGCGCCCTGCTGCTGGTGGTGCTGATCGCCCTGCCGCTGGCCGTGGTCGGCGCCACCACCGAACGGCGCCCGGTCGCCGCCGCCGTCCAGGCCGTCACCACCGGCGTGCTGGCGGTCCCGCCGTTCGTCACCGGCGTGCTGCTGGTGCTGGTGTTCGCCGTCGGTTTTGAACTGCTCCCGGCCGGCGGACACGAATCCCTGCTCACCGAACCGGACCTCGCCGTGCAGTACCTGGCGATGCCCGCCCTCTGCCTGGCCCTGCCCAGCGCCGCCGTGCTGGCCCGCTACCTCAAGGACGGCATCGAACGCGCGCTCGCCGAGGACTACGTCCGCACCGCGACCGCGCTCGGCGTCTCCCGGCGGCGGATCGTCTGGCGGCACGCGCTGCCCAACGCCCTGCCCTCCGCCGTCACCGTCCTCGGCCTCCAGATCGGCCACCTCGTCGCCGGGGCCGTCCTGGTGGAGCGGATCTTCGCCTGGCCGGGCCTCGGCCAGCTGATCGAACAGGGCGTGGTGCGCCGGGACTACCCGGTGGTGCAGGACCTGCTGCTGCTCGTGGTGGCGGTCTACGTGGCCGTCCAACTTCTCACCGACCTGGCCTACACCTGGCTCGACCCCCGGATCCGCTGGGAGTGACCCGATGACCACCGCCACGACACCCCTCACGTCCGCCGCACCGCGCGGCCGCTACCGCACCGCCCTGCTGAGCGGGCGCGGCCTGACCGGCCTCGCCCTCGTCGGCGTCGTCGCCCTCGCCGGGCTGCTCGCACCACTGCTCACCGGCACCGACCCCGACGCCCAGAGCGCGCTCGCCCTGGCCGGCCCCAGCGCCGACCACCCCTTCGGCACCGACGACCTCGGCCGCGACCTGTACAGCCGGGTGCTGCACGGCATCGGCACCGACCTCGCGCTGATCGTCACCGCCGTCCCGATCGGCGCCCTGCTCGGCTGCTCGGCCGCCCTGCTCGCGGCCACCTCCCGGTGGGCCGACCTCGCCGTCCAGCGGGCCTTCGACCTGCTGCTCGCCTTCCCCGGGCTGATCCTCGCACTGGCCGTCACCGCCGTGCTCGGCCCGGGCCGCTGGCCGGTGGTGATCGTCGTCGCACTGGCCGAGATCCCGGGCTTCGGACGGCAGTTGAGGGCCGGCATCCTGGTCCAGCGGGAGCGCGAGTACGCCGTGGCGGCCCGGGTCGGCGGGGCCTCCCGAACCCGGGTGCTGCTGCGGCACGTGCTGCCCAACGCCGTCGACCCGCTGATCGTGCAGACCGCCGTGGCGCTCTCGCTCGGCGTGTTCATCGAGGGCGCGATGAGCTTCCTCGGCCTCGGCGTCCGCCCGCCGGAGCCCACCCTGGGCAGCATCCTCAGCCAGTCCGTCGCCTACCTGGCCACCGACCCGACCTTCGCGGCCGCCCCGCTGGCCGCCACCACCGCACTGGTGCTCGGCTTCACGCTGATCGCCGAGGCCCTGAACCGGGGGATCCGCCGATGACCACCGTGCTCCGCGTCACCGACCTCACCGTACGGTTCGACCACGCCCCGGGCGCCGCCGCGGACACCGCCGTCGTCGACGGCGTCGGCTTCGACCTCGACTCCGGCGACACCCTGGGCATCGTCGGCGAGTCCGGCTCCGGCAAGTCCACCACCGCACTCGCCCTGCTGCGGATGCTGCCGCCCGGCGGCCGGATCACCGCCGGCTCGGTCGAGCTGGCCGGGCAGGACCTCGCCGGCCTCCCCGAGGACGCGCTGCGCGCCCTGCGCGGCCGGCGGATCGCCATGGTCTTCCAGGACCCGATGTCCTCGCTCAACCCCGTCCTCACCGTCGGCCGCCAGCTGGACGAGGCGCTGCGCGCCCACGGCGGAAAGCTGCGGAAGTCCGAACGTCAGGCCCGTTCCGCCGAGTTGCTCGACCTGGTCGGCATCCCGGACGCCACCGGCCGGCTGCGCGACCACCCGCACCAGTTCTCCGGCGGCCAGCGTCAGCGCATCATGATCGCCCTGGCCCTGGCGCACGACGCCGAGGTGCTGGTCGCCGACGAGCCGACCACCGCCCTGGACCCGACCGTCCAGCAGCAGATCCTGCGCCTGCTCGCCCGGATCAACCGGGAGACCGGCACCGCGCTCGTGGTGATCAGCCACGACCTCGGGGTGATCGCCCGGACCTGCCGCCGGCTTCTGGTGATGCGGCACGGCCGGGTGGTCGAGCGGGGCACCACCGCCGAGGTCCTCACCCGACCCGAACACCCCTACACGCGCGAGCTGTTGGCCGCCGTACCCCGCCTGGACGAGCCCTCCCGGGCAGCCGCCAACAGCACCCCGGGCACCCGGCCGCTGCTCACCGTCCGCGGCCTGACCAAGACCTACGGCTCACGGCGGCGCGCCGTCACCGCGCTGCACGGCGTCGACCTCGACCTGCACCCCGGTGAGACGCTGGGCCTGGTCGGCGAGTCCGGCTCCGGAAAGTCCACCCTGGCCCGGGCCCTGGTCCAGGCGCACGCGCCGACCGGCGGCAGCATCCGCTTCCGCGACCGGGAGATCGGCCGCTCACCCCAGCGTGACGTCCAACTCGTCTTCCAGGACCCGTACTCCTCGCTGAACCCGCGGATGACCGCCGGGCAGATCATCGCCGAACCACTCATCGCCCACCGCCTCGGCGACCGGGAGCAGCGCGCCGCCCGGGTCGCCGAACTGCTGGAGCAGGTCGGCCTGGACCCGGCCGCGGCCGACCGCCACCCGCGCGCCTTCTCCGGCGGCCAGCGCCAACGCATCGGCATCGCCCGGGCGTTGGCGCCCGAACCGAGCGTGCTGATCTGCGACGAACCGGTCTCCGCGCTGGACGTCTCGGTGCAGGCACAGGTGATCGAGCTGCTCGCCCGGCTCCAGCGCGAACTCGGCCTGGCCATCCTGTTCATCGCCCACGACCTGGCGGTGGTCCGCCAGGTCAGCCACCGGATCGCCGTGATGCACCGCGGCCGGATCGTCGAGAGCGGGCCGGCCGACCGGGTCGTCACCGCGCCCGAACACCCCTACACCGCGGAGCTGCTGGCCGCCGTCCCGGCCCTGGAGCCCGCCGCGGCCACCCGCTGAACCCGCCCGCCCCCTCCGGAGCCGCCCCATGAGCAACACACCCGAGCCGAACACCCATCGCCGCGACCCGTACGCCGGGTTCCCCGGCACCGTCGGCCGCACCTTCGCCGAGTCCACCCCCGCCTGGCCGCAGCCCGTCCGCCCGCGCGAGGGCGCGCCCAACATCGTGGTCGTCCTCATCGACGACATGGGCTACAGCGACATCGGCCCGTTCGGCGCCGAGATCCCCACCCCGACCCTGGACCGCCTCGCCGCCACCGGCGTCCGACTCGCCAACTACCACACCATGCCGCTCTGTTCACCAGCCCGGGCGGCCCTGCTCACCGGCCTCAACCCGCACCGGGTCGGCTACTCCTTCGTCGCCAACGCCGACCCCGGATTCCCCGGCTACAGCATGGAGGTCGCCGGGGACATACCCACGCTCGCCGAGCTGCTGCACGACGCCGGGTACGCCACCTACGCGGTCGGCAAGTGGCACCTCACCCGGGACTCCGCCTCCAGTGCCGCCGACGACCGCGCCAACTGGCCGCTCCGGAAGGGCTTCGACCAGTACTACGGCGTCCTGGAGGGCCTCACCAGCCTCTTCCACCCGCACCAACTCGTCCGCGACAACAGCCCGTTGGACATCGACGAGTTCCCCGAGGGCTACTACTACACGGACGACCTCACCGACCAGGCCATCAAGATGGTCACGTCGCTGCGCGCCCACGACGACACCAAGCCGTTCTTCCTCTACCTCGCCCACAACGCCGTGCACGGACCGCTCCAGGCCAAGCCCGAGGACCTCGCCCGCCACCGGGGCCGCTACGACGACGGCTGGGACGAGCTGCGCCGCACCCGCTTCGCCCGCCAGCTGGCCGCCGGCCACTTCCCGCCCGGCACCGAACTGCCCGAGCGCAACTCCGAGGCCGGGTACGAGGTCGGGCCCTGGGACGAACTCACCGACGTCCAGAAGAAGCTGTACGCCCGCTACATGGAGGTGTACGCGGCGATGGTCGACAACGTCGACCGGAACCTCGGCCGGCTCGCCGACACCCTGGCCGCCCTCGGCGAACTCGACAACACCATCATCGTGTTCACCAGCGACAACGGCGGCACCGGCGAGGGCGGCGCCGAGGGCACCCGCAGCTACTTCAGCCGCTTCGTCCACCACCCCGGCCTCCCGGACGACTGGAACCCGGACGTCCAGCGCGAGATCGACCTGATCGGCGGCCCGCGGAGCCTGGTCCACTACCCGCGCGGCTGGGGCATGGCCTCCAACACCCCGTTCCGCCTCTACAAGGGCCAGACCTACGCGGGCGGCGTGCGCGTCCCCTTCGTCCTCTCCTGGCCGGCCGGCCTGCCCCGGGCCGAGGAGGACAGCGGCGTCCGCGCCCAGTACCAGTACGTCACCGACATCCTGCCCACCCTGCTCGAACTCGCGGGCGTGGAACGGCCGTCGGAACGCCGTGGCCACCCGGTCCAGGAGCTCGACGGCATCAGCTTCGCCTCCGTGCTGCGCGACGGCGCCGCGCCCGGCACCCACCACGAGCAGTACTGCGAGATGACCGGCAACCGCAGCTACTACCGCGACGGCTGGAAGCTGGTCACCCTGCACCGCCCCGGCACCCCGTACGACGACGGCGAGTGGGCGCTGTACGACCTGCGCACCGACCCCACCGAGATCCACGACCTCGCCGGCGAACACCCGGACATCGTCAAGGAGTTGTCCGCCGCCTGGGAGGCCGCGGCCTGGCGGAACGGAGTCTTCCCGCTCGCCGACGGCAGCGGCGCCCTCGCCCTGCGCGGCCCGGAGGCGGAGCGGCTGCGCCGCCCGGTGACCCTGCTCGCCGGCACCCCCGAGCTGCAGCGCTACCGCTCCTCCCGGCTGGTCTCCTTCCGTTCCTTCACGGTCGAGGTCGCGCTCGACGGCTACCGGGAGGGAGACCAGGGCGTCCTGGTCTCGCACGGCGACCAGGGCGGCGGCTACAGCCTCTACGTCGAGGACGGTCGGCTGCGCCTCGCCTACAACCAGTACGGCGACCTGCTGGAGGCCGACGGCGGCCCGCTGCCGGCCGGCACCCGGCTGATCACCCTGGAGGCCACCGCGGTCGCCGACCTCAAGTGGGAGTTCCGGCTGTCCGTCGACGGCCTGGCCACGGGCGGCGCCGAGGGGCGGGCCACGGACGGCACCGAGGGGCTGGCCACGGGCGGCGCCGGAGGCCCGTTGCTCGGCCCGGTCCACCAGCTGATCGGCATGGCGCCCTTCCAGGGCATCAGCGTCGGCATCGACCGCAAGTCCCCGGTCTCCTGGCCGGTGCACGAGCGCCACCGTTCCTTCCGCTACACCGGCGCCCTGCGCTCCGTCCGCTACCTGCCCGGCGAACCGGCGCCGTACGACCCGGAGACGGTCGCCCGGGCCCTGCGCGAGGCGGCGGCGGCCTTCGAGTAGCCGGCCGATCGGCCACAGGTCCCCGATCCGCCCACCAAGATCCGCCGCGCGGGTTACCCTCGTCCCGCGCGGGCGACCACCCGCGCGGACTTCCGAGGGGGATACGGATGATCGGGGACCTGCTGCCGGACGTCGTGGTGACCGAGGTGGCCTACGGCGACCCGCCGGAGGCCCGGCTGGAGCCCGAGGAGGAGCCGGCCGTCGCCCGGGCCGTCGACAAGCGGCGCCGCGAGTTCACCACCGTCCGGCACTGCGCCCGGGCCGCGCTGGCCCGGCTCGGCGTCCCGTACCGCCCGCTCGTCCCGGGCCTGCGCGGCGCGCCGAGCTGGCCGGACGGCGTGGTCGGCAGCCTCACCCACTGCGACGGCTTCCGCGCGGCCGCCGTGGCCCGGACCGGCGCCCTGGTCTCCCTCGGCATCGACGCCGAGCCGGCGCTGGCGCTGCCGGAGGGCGTCGAGGAGGCCATCGCGCTGCCGGCCGAGCGGCAGCGCCTCGCCGAGCTGGCCGCCGAGCACCCGGGCGTCCCGTGGGACCGCATCCTGTTCAGCGCCAAGGAGTCGGTGTACAAGGCCTGGTTCCCGCTGACCCAGCTCTTCCTCGACTTCAGCGAGGCCGAGCTGGACCTCTCCCCCGACGGCACCTTCAAGGCCCGGCTGCTGGTCCCGGGCCCGGTGGTCGGCGGCCGGCGGATCGACGGCTTCGAGGGCCGGTGGGCGGTCCGGGACGGGCTGCTCGCCACCGCGATCGCGGTCACCCACTGAGGCGCCGACGCCCCGGCATATCCTCGACCCCGTGACGGTGACCTATGTGCTCGACGGCGACGAGATCAAGACCCTGGAGGACTTCTGGGTGGTGGTCGGGCGGACGATCGGGGTCGACGGCTACTTCGGCCGCAACCTCGACGCCTTCGCCGACTGCCTGAGCGGCGGCTACGGCACGCCCGAGGACGGCGACTGGGTCATCGAGTGGCGCCACCACCGGGTCTCCCGCCGCAACCTCGGCTACCCGGAGACGGTCCGCCAGCTGGAGCTACGGCTCGCCCGCGCCCACCCCACCAACCGTGCGCACGTCGCCGCCGAGCTGGACGCCGCCCGGGCGGGCAGGGGGCCGACCGTCTTCGACTGGCTGGTCCGGATCATCGAGGAGGAACACCCGGGCGGCCTGCGCCTGGCGTGAGCACCGGCTTCACGGCGGTCGGCGCGTGACCGTTCACAGGCACCTGTCGGTGACACCATCATTCACAGCGCGACCTTCCACGAGGCATCCGTTCACGGCACGGCCTTTCGCGGCGCATCCGTTCACAGCACGTCCGAGAGCCGCACGAAGCGCCGCCCCGCCGCCAGCAGTCCCGGCACCGCCGCCGCGACTCCGGGCGCGGTGCCGCCGCCCGGGTGGTTCATGTGCCCGATCACGATCGCGCTCCGCGGCGCGGCGGCGACCTCCTGCCGCACTTCGCCGGCCGGCAGCGTCGCCCCGCCGTCCCCGTTCACGCTGAAACCCGCCACCCGCTGGCCCAGGTCGGCGACCACCCGGGTGGCGACGTCGTCGTAGTGCGCGGTGCCGGAGCGGAAGAACCGCGGCGGGTGCCCGAGCAGCGCGGCGAGCTTCTCCGCATTGCCCGCCACCTCGTCGTACACCTCGCCGACGTCGCCGGTGCCGGCGATGCCGTAGGCGGAGCGGCCGGTGACCGAGAGCGGGCGGTGGAGGGTGCCGTGGTTGCCGATCTCGAACAGCGGGTCGGCGGCGAGCTGCCCGAACTCCTCCGGGTTGGCGTCGATCCAGCGGGCGTTCAGGAAGAGCGTGGCCGGTACGTCGCGCTCCCGCAGGAAGTCGATCAGGTCGGCGTCGTAGCCGTTGCCACCGCGTCCGCCGCAGGCGTCGAAGGTGAGCGCGATGCCGCTCCCGCCCTCCGGCAGCTCGGTGATCACACCGGAGACTTCCAGCCCCCACTCGCTCGGGGCCAGGCCGCCGTAGCGTTCCACCACCTCGTCCCGGGTCGGTCCGTGCTGCTGCGCGGGCTCGGAGGCGGACGTGGAGGTCGCCGGGCCCGTCGGCGTCGCGGCGGCTTCGGCGGGCCCGCCGGACGGCGTCGTGGGCGCCACGACGGACGGTATCGCCGAGCCCACCGGGGCAGAGACCGAGGCCGAGGACGGAGCGGCGCCGGGCGACCTGGCCCGGCACCCCGTCAGCGCTCCTCCGGCCACCACCATGAGCAGCGTCCGCCGACTCACCGACACGGCCGTCTCCCGTCCGATCACTGTTCCGGTCATTGTTCAGATAAACCGATGACATCACTATGAACGGACCACTCGTCACTCCCCGCAACTCGCCCCGGCCCGCGCGAGACCCCTCTTCACCGACCCGACCCGCGCCCGTGGGCCCCTAATCACCCCCGAATCACCCCCGGTTCACTCGCCCGGGTAGGCACGCGAGCAACCCGCGCCCGCCCGATCCGCCCGCCCCGACCCGGAGGCCCCGATGCCGACCGAGCCCAGCAGCCCGCGCCCCGACCAGCCGACCGCGCACCCGGCCGTGTCACCGACCGCACCGGCCGCCGCCCAGCCCACCGACCCCGCCCGGCCCGCCCGCCGCGACCTGCTCCGCACCGGCCTCGCCACCGGCGCCGCCACCGCCCTCGGCCTCGCCGCCACCACCGGCCCGGCATACGCCGCGCCCGCCGACGCCCCCGCACCCGCGCCCGGCGCCACTCCGGCCGACCGCGTCCTCACCCTCACCGGCCACCTCCCCACCGGCGCCCCCGACTTCGTCTACCTCCCGGTCGAAGTCCCCGCCGGCGTCCGCGAGATCGCCGTCTCCTACGGCTACGACAAGCCGCAGGTCCCGCCCGGCACCCCCGGAAACTCCTGCGACATCGGCATCTTCGACGAGCGCGGCACCGACCTCGGCGGCCCCGGCTTCCGCGGCTGGTCCGGCGGCTTCCGCACCGAGTTCGCCCTCGCCCGCGACAGCGCGACCCCCGGCTACCTCCCCGGCCCGGTCAACCCGGGCACCTGGCACGTGGTCCTGGGCCCCTACCAGGTCGCCCCGCAGGGCCTGGACTACCACGTCCAGGTCACCCTCCGGTTCGGTGCGCCCGGACCGCGGTTCACCCCGCACTATCCGGCGGAACGCGCCCACGGCCGCGGCCGGGCCTGGTACCGGGGCGACTGCCACCTCCACACCGTCCACTCCGACGGGCGGCGCACGCCCGAGGAGGTCGCGGCCGGAGCCCGCGCCGCCGGCCTGGACTTCATCGTCTCCACCGACCACAACACCAGCTCCTCGCACGCCGTCTGGGGCCCGCTGGCCGGCCCCGACCTGCTGATCCTCCCGGGCGAGGAGATCACCACCCGCAACGGCCACTGGCTGGCCCTCGGCCTGGAACCCGGCCAGTTCGTCGACTGGCGCTACCGCTCGCGCGACGAGGAGTACCCGCGCTTCGTCCGCCAGGTCCACCGGGCCGGCGGCCTGGTGGTGCCCGCGCACCCGTACTGCCCGTACGTCGCCTGCCAGTGGAAGTTCGGCTACGAGCAGGCCGACGCCGTCGAGGTGTGGAACGGCCCCTGGACGTACGACGACGAGTCGGCGGTGGACACCTGGGACGGCCGGCTCGCCGTCGCCCTGCGCGAGGGCCGCTCCTGGCTGCCCGCCATGGGCAACAGCGACGCCCACAGCGAGCCGCAGCCGATCGGCTCCCCGCACACCGTGGTGCTGGCCGAGGACCTCACCCGGGACGCGATCCTCGACGGACTGCGCGCCGGGCGCAGCTGGCTGGCCGAATCCTCGGCGGTCACCCTGGAGTTCACCGTCACCGGGCACGGCCGGCAGGCGGGCATCGGCGAGGAGCTGACCGTCCCGGCCGACGCCCCGCTGGACGTCCGGCTCACCGTGTCCGGGGTGCCCGGCGGGACGGTCCGCCTCCTCACCGACGAGGGGCAGCTGCACCAGGAGTCGCTGCCGGCCGGCGGCTCCGGCACCGTGGTCTGGCGCACCACCGCCTCGCTCGCCGCCTACGTCCGGGCCGAGGTGCGCCACCCGAAGGCGGACGGCACGCCCGGCAGGGGCAACTCGATGGGCCCGGACCTGCCCTGGGGCCCGATGGCCGCGCTCACCAACCCGATCGTGCTGCGCGTCGGCGACCGTTAGCGGCCCGCCGGAGCCCCGCTTCTCGACCCGGCCTCCCCGCCGACCCGCCCAGGAACCGGGTGGGGGACGACTCGGACCACCCGTTTGGACTAGGTTGATCCCCGAAACGCATCAGTCGTAGGGACGAGGCGGTCGGTTGTCCGATACGGGCCGACCTGCCCCTTCGCACGCCGACCGCCCGCCCCGGCTACCCGCCCGTCCCCGGCCCGCGAAGGGATCAGCAGCTGTGAACCGTACGACCGAAGGTGGGCCGGAGCTCGGGGGCGGCCGGGGCGCCGGGGGCGTCCTCGTCCTCGTCGACCCGGCCGGGGCCGGGAACAGCCCGGTCGCGGAGCTGCTCGCCCGGGAACTGACCCCGGGCGTCCACCTGCGGACGGACGACTTCCTGCGGGTCATCCGCAACGGCCCGCTCCCGCCCGACCTGCCCGAGGCCGTGCGCCAGAGCGCCACCGCCCTGGCCGCCGCCGCCCAGGCCGCCTTCGCCTACGCCACCCGCGGCTACCGGGTCGTGGTGGAGGCCGCCGCCGCGCCGGCCGCCCTCGACACCTTCCGCCGTGAGAGCCGCACCACCGGCGCCGCCCTCCACTACGTCGTGCTCCACCCCGGCCCGGCCCCCGAGGACGCCACCCACGCCCTCGACACCACCGCCCAGACCCCCGAGACCACCGCCGCCGCCGTCCTCACCGCCCTCACCGACCGCACCCACCTCCTGGGCTGGTAGGGCCGCTCAGGGCGTGTCCGACACGCCTACGCTCCCGTCACCCCGTCGATCGCCTCGCGCAGGAAGTCGGCGTGCCCGTTGTGGCGGGCGTACTCGTGGATCAGGTGGAGCATCACCAGCCGCAGCGACACCTCGGCGTCCCACCGGGCCTGGTAGCCGGCGGTCAGCGGTGGGGCGGGGCGTTCGTCCGGGACGCTCACGGCGGCGTTCACGCTGGCACTCTCCTCACGGTGGCCGACAGTCCCCGCGGACTGCAACGGACCGTCCGCCGTGCCCGGAAAGCCTTTTCCGCGGCGCCCTCGCCGACCTCACCCGACAGCCGAGGGGGCGCGTGCGGGCGCTTCGATCCCTCCCCGCCGCCACCGCACGCCCCCTCTGCCACCTGGACACCGGACGATCACGTACCGTGTTCAGGCCACCACAGGTTTGGGTACGTACCTCGGCGCACCCGACGGCCGGGCGCCCACCGAGCAGGAGACCCAGCGGCCCATGGACCACAACCGCATCCCCAAGACCGTGCGCCAGACCTATGGCGTCGACGACCTCAGCACCGCCCCGTCGTTCGCCGGAGGTTTCATCAACTTCGGCTACTGGCAAGGGGTCGACCTCGCCTCCTTGACCCCCGAGGACCGGGTGCACAGCCAGGAGCAGCTCTACCGGCGGGTGTTGCGGGAGTTCCCCGAGCCGCGCGAGCAGCTGCGGCTGGCGGAGGTCGGCTGCGGCCGCGGCCTGGGAGCTGCCCTGGCCCTACGGGAGTTCCGCTTCGCGGCGGTCACCGGGGTGGACATCCACCCCGACCAGATCCAGCGCGCCCGCGCCGTCAACGCGAGAGCCCTGGCCACGTACCCCGATCGGCTGGCGTACACCCTCGGCGCCGCCGACGAACTCCCCTTCTCCGACGCCCATCTGGACGGTGTCTTCTCCGTCGAGGCCGCCCAGCACTTCCGCGAACTCACCGGCTTCGCCCACGAGTCCGCCCGCGTCCTGCGCCCCGGCGGCCGCCTGGTGGTGACGACGTTCTTCACCGCCCCCGGCGCCGACGCCGTCGAACGCCTCAAGATCATGCTCGCCAGCTTCGCCGACGGCCTCGACATCGCCCACCCCCTCGACGACTTCGCGCTCGACCTCGCCCAGGCCGGCTTCACCGACATCACCACCACCTCCATCGGCACCGACGTCTGGCCGGGCTTCGACCGCTACCTCGCCGACACCCTCCCCGCCGCTCACTGGTCCCGCCACTTCCTCACCGCCTGGCGCGACGGCCTGATCGACTACCACGTCATCACCGCCACCCGCGCCTGAACACCCCAGCGGCCCCATCGGAACATCCGATGGGGCCGCGAGCGCATGTCTCAGGAATGGGCGGAGCTACTCGTCGAGATCATTCAGGATCCCCTGGGGCCACCCAGACGATCCCTTCACTTGTCATTCAGAAAAAGCGGGCCTGAGCCACACCGAAACCAGATCACCGTCGCTGACACCCAGAACAATCCCGTCAGCAATCTGGACGAACACCGCATCGGCGGGATCCCTCAGACGGACGGCCACCCAGCCGGACGAGGGATCATACCCGGTCCGCCACACCTCCTCCGAAATGTCAAAGGAGACCCCGGGCTCAAATCGACACTCCGCCGAGAGGGATACCCGGCCGGGGAGGAATTTGGGCACATCCAAATCCTCCACATTACTCCGGATGCCCGGGAAGTACCCCCAGGCAAACAAGAATTCCCGGGACTCGATGTCGATCTCAAGTTGCAGTGTTTCGATCAGTGCACTGGTGACGCCGTCTGAACCGAGCCTCTCGGCCAGCCCCTCAGGGCTCTGCGCAGTGAAGGAGAAGCCATATTCGGATTCACTGTAGGTAAGCACCCCTTCGAGTGCCGTCCCGTTCCGGGCAGAAAATTTCACGACTTGCCCTTAACGCTCTTGAAGAGGAAGTGGACGATCGTGTTGCTTTCCGCGTGAATATTGAGCTCCCAAACTCCGTTGCTTCCATTGAACGCTCCAGGAGTTCTCCACTCGACAACCCCCGCAGCGCCGCGAGAATCCATCTTGGGGGCGGACCCTGCCATGACCTCCTGGATGAGCTGCATGTTGTTCGTCATATAGGGGCGCGCGACCTTGCCGAACTTCGCGGCGTCCTTGTCCTTGATGCCAGTGAGGTCCCAGGTGTGGTTTTCGACGGTCTTGGTCATGTTGAGGGTCTGAGCGTCGATCTGGGCTGCCAGCTCTGCAGCCGGGCAGTTGTGAACCAGGACCGGTGTCGTCCCTGCCAGCACATAGTACGTGTGCTACGCGGCCCCTCTCTACCTGCTTTTTTGCAGGTCAACAGTGGTTTGACGGTCCGTCGGTGTCCGTGGATGTGCGCTGAAGTCCGTGGCTGTTGCCGTCGCCGCTGCCGTCAGATGTGTAGACCAATCGCCCTCGCCGACGTCGCGCGTGATCCTACTGCCAAGCTCCGGGCTCGGCGTGGAGGACGGTGCGGGTGGTCTGCTCGTACGACTGGTGTCCGGTCTGCGCGCAGTGTCCGGCGATCCAGCGCGTCAGCTCCTCGGGGGTGTGCAGCTCGCCGGACGCGGCAGTGCAGTTCCGTTCTTCGCCGGTGACGCAGACCGCCTCGAAGGTCGGCAGCGCCATGGGGTCGGTCACGGTGGTCACGTGGTACTCGCGGAAGCGGTAACGGGTGGCCTTGCCCATCAGCCTTCCCCGTTCCCGTCAAGGGGGCCGGCGTTCGCCGGTTCACCCTCCTCGGCCGCCTCCTCCTGCGGCGCCGGGATGCGCTCTCCGCGCGACTCGGCGACCCTGAGCGCGTCCGACAGGGCCTCGGTCAGCCGGCAGGCGAGCCAGCGGTATTCGATGGCCGACTGCGCCTTGGCTCCGGGGGCCAGAATGCCCCGGGCGTACTCCAGCAGCTCCTGACCCATGCCGAGCTGCACGGTTTCGATGCCGTCGGCGAGCGTCGAGATGTAGCCCGTGTCGTCGGTGCTCAGGTAGCAGGGGCGCCCGTCCTCGGTGGTCCATGGCAGCAGGCGGGGTCCCGCCATTCCCGACGCCGCTTCGTGCAACTCCCTGCGACGCAGACGATCCGCGTCGCTCCTCGGCATGCCCACAGTGGATCCCCGGCCTCGGTCGCTGGAACAGGACACGGCGACCGTAATGACCTGATCACACGTCAATCCATAGCCCCAGCACGGCAGATAGCAACGCAAGGTCCGCGAACTGCGACGCTACGTAGCAGCTATCCAACGACGCCCAGGTAGCCGGCCATCTCGCGCATGTCGCTGGTCAGCGTGCGCTTGCGCTTGCTCAGGATCTCCTGCATCGTCTCGGCCGCCGAGTTCTGGTGCCTCAGCCACTCGGGGGCGGCTTCACGAGCGCGGGTCAGCTCGTCCATGGCGGCGGACAGGTCTCCGGTTCGGGTGTGGGCGCGCGCCAGGTCCAGCGTGAAGCGGTTCCCGTCGTTCGTGCTGGGCCGGCCCAGTCGCTTCCACGCCTTCGGCGACAGCTCGACCTCTTCGCCCGCCTTGCGCACCACCGCGCGGGCATCGCCGACGACCATGGAGTCTTCGAGTGCCTTGATGGCGGCGGTCACCGGTCCGAAGACGGACCAGTGCCGGGAGACGTTGCGGTGCGCCGTGCCGACGGCGGTTGCCGCCACCCGCGCCGCCCTGCGGTACTCCTTGGCCTCGTCCGGGCGGTTGTTGCGTGCCGCCGCGGCTGCGGCCTCCATGGCCAGACCGCCCCACACCGCGTAGTGGTCGGGCTCGGCGCCGATGATCTTCGGCTCCACCACGTCCATGCTCTGGGCGGCGATCCGCTCCGCCTCCTCCAGTCGGCCCTGCCGCACCAGCAGCCAGCACATGCAGCCGACTCCGGACCCGGCGGCGAGCAGGTCCCCACCCTCCCGGGCGTCCGCGATGGCTCCTCGCAGGGCCGTGTAGGCGATGTCGTACTGCCTCACCTGCGTGAGGTAGGTGCCGGCCAGGCGCAACGCCTCGGCGCGAGCGAGCAGGGCCTGCCGGTGCTCTTCGCCGCTGTCGTAGTGGGCAACGGCCCGCGCGGCGTCCCGCAACAGGCCGGGCAGTTGGGCGGCGACGCTCTTGTAGCTGTCGGAGAAGTACAGCACCCGCGCGTCTCGAACCGTTCGAGCGTAGGCACGCAGGTTCGGTTCCTCGCCCACCGCCTGGGCGTCCTGGTCCACCAGCCCCACCGCCGGGGTGAGCGCGGCACGAAGCTGGATGAGATTGAGCCGGTTCGGCTCCTCCGCACGTCCCACGGGCTCCGGTGCGTCGGACGCGACGAGTGCCGCCGTGGGGATGCCCAGAGCGCGGGCCAGAGCGTGAAGCGTCTCCATACGGACCGTTCCGCCTTGCTCGACCTTCCGGACCGTCGCCGGGGACAGGCCCGCCGCGTGGGCGAGTTCCTCCTGGCTCATCCCAGCGCGGCGCCGGTACTTCCTTACGTTGTCCGCGAGTTCCATCGTCATCTGCTCACCACCTCCAGCGCCACGGTACGCCTGACGGGCGAACTGACCGGGCTCTCCGGGCAGATACCCACCCGGGACGGTGGCCCACCGCCACGCGCAGTGTCGGGCACGCGGTTACTGAAGCGGCGCTGCGCCGGAGCCTCCGGCAGGCTGCGGGCCTGAGCGGGACGGGTCCCTCGTCGGTCGGGCAGCTTCGCCGGACCAGGGTTCTCCGGGGGCCGCCAAGGCTCACCGGGTGACGCTTGCGCTCGGCCTTGGCGGTCCCCGGGGGTTCCTGGTATGCCTCCGGGGACCGGCCGGCGAGGGACACGACCCGCGACCCGCGACCATTCACCACGACGGTGCCGCGCCAGTGCTCGGCCCCCGGGTCCCTCGGAGGGAGGGCCTGGGTTGAGGTAGAGCCTTGTTGACCACGGCCGCTCTCGCTGGTGTTGCGCGCCCGGTTCGGCGGGGCCGTCGCTGAGCGGGGCGGAGACAGGAGCGGGCGGCGGCCCCGCCGGGCCGGAGCGCGCGCGGCCCGCGACAGCGGGCCGCCTTGATCCAGTAAAGAAACTCTGAACAGCTCGCACGTGGGCCCCGTCTACGCCGATGCTCAGCTCGGGCTCTGGTGGAACGCCGTCGACCTCTCGGCCACGCCGTTCACGAGCCTGTAGACGTCGCCGGGCCGACGACGGCGCCGACCATTGGACTGTGCACCATGTGCCCACCAAGGTTGCCGTCAACTACTGCCGTCAAACGCCAAGAAGCCCCGTTGAAGTCGAATTCAACGGGGCTACTTTTCAGCTCATGAGAGCCAAATATGCTAAGCGGGCAGAACGGTAGGAAATGATCCTACATTCGACCCGGACGGTCCGTCAAATTGTCGAGCAGTTGGCGCGCAACCGCAGCCACAGCAGGGTCGGGGTCCCTAGCAAGCGATTCGATGGTGCCCCTCGACGCCTCCACTGCCGCCCTCGAACTATCCTCCCAAGAGATCTTTTCTTCGTAGGACGAACGATACTGTGGCGCGGCAGCAGCCGCAGCATCAGCCCATTGTCGAGTGGAATTTATGGCAGCAACCAACTCCAGGATCTCAACCCGGCAATTCGCTTCGGGGATTTCCGCCAATTCCATAAGAAATGGAATAACGCTGGCCGTAACCTCTGCGAGAACGAAGCCCAATGCACAAACCCGGCCTGCTAGCTCCTCAATGGCATCACGAGCATCGCCCGCGCCTGCCCATGCCAACTTTGAGAGCAGCGCCGGTAGTTCAACTGCCGAGCCGGTAGCGTCAGAAAGCTCGCCCCATCGAACAGTAGGGAGTCGCTTGAGCGGTCTTCCCATTGCATCACCCTTGAAAGAGGTCATTTACCTGGAGTCTCGACATTACGGCCTGACATTGCGGGCAAGCTGGAAGCAAGTCCCTATAGCGGGCGTGATCAAATGGCTTGCGGAGCATCGCTAGACTACTGCTTCCGCGTACCAGGTCGCCCGCCTCCATCGCCTGGGCGATGCAGCCTATTTCGGCACACCCTCCGTGGTGGCCAGTTTGAGCAACCACTCTACGCAACGGCAAAGGGAGAACCCTCAGGGCCTCACCCGTCCTGCGGGTGCTGATATCGAAATAGGTATTCCCTGAAGGCGTCAAGAGAACGCTTGCCGCGCCCTCATTCTTCCCAGGTGCAAGCCTGGCCAGATCCGTATAAGCCCGGAGATCACACGTCAAGCCGTCCGTGTTGTGGACCAGGACCGGCGTAGCCCCCGCCAGCACATAGTACGTGTGGGCCTGGTCGACGGTGAGGTTGTAGGTGACCTCGGCCTGGTGGTAGTTCCGGACGGCGGTGACGGTGATGGTGCTGCCGTCGGGCTGGCGGAGCTGGTCACCGGGCTGGAGCTGGGAAGCACCGGTCCACCGGTCGGTGGTGACGTCCCAGAAGGGGTGGTACCAGGTGGTGGTGATGGTCTGGGCCGGGGCGAGGGGGCCGGCCGGCGGGGCTCGGTCTCCAGGCTTGGCCTCGATGGTGAGGTCGGTGAACTCCTCGTCGTCGGGGGTGGTGATGGTCGCGATGACGGGCTGGGAAGCCGTTTCACCAGTGGTGGGTACGGTGGCCGTGACCTGGTCACCGACGGCGAGCCGGTCGATGGCCTTGGTCGTACCGTCACCGAGCAGGACCTGCGTGCCGGCGGGGAAGCTGTTGCATCCCAGTTTCGGCAGCTTCGGCAGGTTCGGCAGCGGAACGCCTGAGGTCAGCGCGCCGAAGGTGGCACCGTAGACGGCTCCTTCTGCCTGGTCCTTCAAAGCACCCTTGAGCGAGTGGTCCGCTTCGCCGTCCAACACGTTGTTCAGACCGGCCCCGAGGGCGCCCACGACCGCGCCGCAACCCGCCGCAGCCGCCATGGTGCTGGTGCCGGCGGTCGCGAGACCACCCGCCGCCCCGGCCCCGTAGCAGACCGTGCCGGCGATGGTGGTCACCGTCGCGACGACGATCTCACGCACGACCGGGTGGTCGGTGGTGAAGTTCTGGGCGCGCTTGGCCCCGTTGCTGGCGTGGCAGCCGATGCCGGAGAAGGACAGCCACGAGCCGCACTTCTGGGTGCCTCGGCCGTTGCCACCACCTCCGCCGCCACCACCGCTGGTGCCGCCGCCACCTCCGCCGCCACCGCCACCGCCACCGGAGCCGCCGTTGCCGGCGCTACCGGAGCCGTTGCTGATCGTGGTCGGGTGCAGGGCCGCCGGGTCGGTGCCCGAGGTTCCGATGGCGCACTCGATGGTCGCGCAGAAGCCGGCCGGGCCCTTGGTGGTCCCTTCGGCGCACTCCTGGGTCGCGCACCAGCTGCCGTAGAGGCCGCTGGGGTCGCTGGCGTTGATCGGGTCGTTGCTGCTGTACGCGTACCCGTTCCACTGTTGCGGATCGGTGTCGCCGAGCAGCGGGTCCGGGTTGAGGAACCGCCCGGTCAGGGGCTGGTACTCGCGGGCCCCCAGGTTGGTGAGCCCGGTGGACGGGTCCAGCGTGCCGCCGACGAAGCCCTTGTCGCCGGCCCAGGTGGCCGGGTCGGGCTGGGTGCCGCGCGGGTTGCCGAACGGGTCGGTGGGACGGCGGGTCACGGTCTGGGCCGCGTCGGTGTCGATCTGGACGCCGTTGGTGCCGTGCGGGTCGGCGCACTGGTAGACGAGCTTGCCGCCACCGGTCGCCGCGGTGACCCGGGTGATGGTGATGCCGCCGGGCGCGCTGTAGTAGCGCACGTCGGACATCGACCTGGACCCCGTCTTGCTGGTGTCCAGGGTGAGCTCGTCGGCACCGAGGTTGAGCGTGGTGCGACCGGGGTCGCGCCGGATCAGCTGGTTGCCGTCGGCGTCGTAGAGGTACGAAGTCCCCTCCGACTCACCGGTCTTGGCGACCGTGGCGAGCTTGTCCTCGCCATCCCAGGTGAGGGACGTGGTGCCGGTGGTGTCGGTGACGGCCGTGGTGTTGCCGAGCGCGTCGTACTGGTAGGTGGCCTTCTTCGTCCCGGCCGGGGAGGTGGTGGTGCTGGTCAGCAGCGCGTGCGGACCGCCCGTTCCACCGCCGGTGTTCGGGGCGCTGGTCTTGGTGTTGACCGAGCCGGGGGCGCCGAAGGTCTGCGTGGTGGTGACGTCCTTGGCGGTGGCGCCGGCCGGGTCGTGCTGGGTCAGGCCGGTGCGGTTGCCGGTGGCGTCGTAGGTGTAGCTCTGCCAGTACGGGGCCGGACCGCCGACCGACGGCTTGGCCGGGCTGCCGCTGACGGCGGGGCCGTTGGCGTTGGTGCAGCCGCCGATGCCGGGGACGGAGGTGGCGGCACCGCTGCCGGTGGTGTGGCCACTGGTGTCCGTCCAGCTGCCGCTGGGGCGGGTGGTGGTGCCGCCGGTGTCCGTCCAGGCGTTGGTCAGGCGTCCGAGGTGGTCGAAGGTGAAGCACTGGGTGTCGGTGCCCAGGGCGTTCTGCACGTCGCTGACGGAGGTGATCCGGCCGGAGGGCGTGTAGGTGTAGGAGGTCCAGTCCAGCGTGGTGGTGCCGAGCTGCCGGTCCAGGTAGGAGTTGATGAGGCGCCCGGTCGCGGCGTCGTACTGCTGGGTGGAGACGACCTCGCTGCCGATGTCGCCGACCGTGGTGACGGTCGGCCGCCCCACCTCGTCGTACTGGACGTCGGTGACCAGGGTGTTGTTGCCGCCGGAGCTGATCAGCAGACCGGTGTTGAGGTGGAGGTAGGCGACGCTCTCCGCGGGCAGGCCGCCCATGGCCGGCAGGTCGGTGCGGGTGAGGACGCCGAGGATCGACGAGTACTTGTTGCGCGTGGTGTACGTGCCCGCGAGCTCGGCCTCGTTCGACGGAATGGTCGTGGTGGTGCCGAGCGGACGGTAGGCGGTGTCGTAGCCGGTGACGGCCTGGGTGTAGGCCTTGCCGGAGTCGGCCCCTCCGACGTAGCGGGTCGAGGAGGCGGGCTTGCCCTTGGCCCCCGCGACCGTGTCGTAGGTCCAGCCCGCGAGCTGGTTGGCCTTGGCGACGGACCCGGAGTACAGGCCGGTCTTCCGTCCGAGGACGTCGTAGGAGTAGGCGAGGACGTTGCCCTTGGCATCCGTGGTGGAGGCGATGTTGGAGGCCGCGTCGTAGCTGGTCTGCGTGGTGCCGGTGTCGGGATCGGTCGAGCTGGTCTGACGGCCGCGCAGGTCGTAGGCGTAGGACCAGGCGTTGCCCGAGGAGTCGGTGCGCTTGGCGATCTCACCGGAGGGCGTGTAGGCGAACGAGGTGACGTCGGCGTCCGAGGCCTGTCCGGTCGGCGTGGCCGTCCGGTACTGCCACATCTGGGACGTCTTGCCCCGGGCGTTGGTGAACACGCTGGTGGGGAAGGAGCCCTGGGGCGGGGTGGTGTCGGTGCGGTCGACGCCGGGGTAGCCGGTCGACGTCACCCACTGCTGCTGCCCGTAGGACACGAACGCCTTGGTGGTGGCGCGGCCCATGCCGTCGTACGTCACCCAGGTCTGGGCGGGCACCTGGGAGTCCTGCGACACGAACACCGTGCCGTTCGGCTGGTTCTTGGGGTCGTAGTGCTCCTCGGACGTCTTGATCGCCCAGCCGTGCGAGTCGTAGGCGACGTCGGTGATCAGTCGGCCGTCGTCGCCCAGGGCGGTGGTGCGCTGGGTCTGCCGGACCCGGCCGAGGCCGTCGTACAGCTCGGTCTTGACGTTGTAGCTCTTGTCGTCGCGCAGGGTCTTCGTGGTGACGACGGACGCGGCGGTGGTGCCGTTGAGCGCGTACTCGAAGACGTAGTTGGCGGCTTCGGTGGTGGGCCGGTCGGGCTGCCAGGCCGCGACGAGCCGGCCGACGGCGTCGTACTTGCGGGTGACGGCGCGCCCGTTCTCGTCGGTGGCGACCAGCGGCTGGCCGCGCCCGGGGTCGAAGGTCTGGCTGGTGGCCCAGGTGGCGCCCATCGGACCGGTGACGGTGGTCTTGACCGGCAGCGAGCCGGTGGCCGGGGTGTAGGCGGTCGTGGTGGTGGCACCGTCCGGCCCGGTCACCGAGAGCGGCCGGCCGTAGGCGTCGTAGGTGGTCGTGGTGAGCTGGGCGTAGACCGCCTGGCCGGTGGCGTCGTAGTGGTCGACCGTCCAGGAGGAGGTCGGGTCACCGACGCCCAGGGCCTCGCCGAACGGCTGGCCGTCGAAGTATCCGCGGGTCTCGGAGAGGGTCGTGCCGGTGCCGGCCTTGGTGCCGCACGGGCCCGCGACGGTCGTGGTCCCGGAGGACAGCATGACCATCATCGGGTCGGTGCTCTTGGCGTAGGTCGTGGTGAGGCAGGTCTCGGGCGCGCCGGCGGTGCCGTCGCCCTGGTCGTCGACCTGGAGCGGGCGGTTGCCGTGGTCCGGATCGGGGTCGGAGGTGCGGACCTTGGTGGTGGTGCGCCAGGAGCCGTCGGCCAGGTGGCCGTAGCTCTTGTCCGTGGTCCTGGTGGCGGTGAACCGGGCGACGACGTCCGGCATGCCGCCCGACTGGGCGCGGGTGGCGGTGACGACGGGGTCGCTGCTGAAGGTGGAGTTCGCCGAGACGACGGCTCCGCCGGCCCGGTCGAAGGTCTGGCTGCCCAGCACCGATCCGGTCAGCCACGGGTCGTCGGTGTGGGTGACGGCGGCGGCGCCGGGGTAGGGCGTGAAGGAGACGGAGACGTTCCTCGTCCCGCTGCCGGTCACGTCCCCGTTCATGCCGCGCAGGTAGGTGCTGACGCTCTGGGTCTTGGGCGCCTCGCCCGCGTTGCCGCTACCGGTCGTGGTGGTGACGGTCTGGTAGCCGCGGAAGTCGTCCCAGGTACGGGTCTTGGGGTCGGCGAGCTCGCTGTCGTTGCGGTGCCAGGCCGCGCCGCCGCCGTACTCGTAGTGGGTGGTCTTGATCAGGTCGGTGCCGGTGATCGAGTCCTTCTCGGTCACGTCCGACACCAGGACCTTGTTGAACCAGTCGCTGACCGGGTCCTTGGCCGACGAGTCGGGCAGGTGCCACTTCACCGGCATGCAGGCCATCTGGTTGCCGTCCGCCGACGCCGGCATGTGGTTGCCGGTGCGGGTGCACTCGGGCTCGGCGTAGACGACGTTGATCTGCCCGCCGGTCTCCGTGGTGATCTGCTGGATCCGGGGCCGCTTGAACATCGGCGCGGCGGGCACCAGCCCGTCGACGCGGTTGGCGACCTGCCGGGGCGTGAACGTCACCGGCGGCAGCGCGATGGCCGACTGGCCGTTGCTCCCGGTGCGGGTGATGGAGGACAGCCACAGCGAGGGCTTCGTCCCGTCCCCCGGGTCGGGGAAGGAGTACTTCAGGTCCCAGGTGTCGACCGTGGTGTACGTGGATCCGCCGAGCACCTGGGTGGCGATCTTCGACAGCCGCAGCGGGGACCAGTAGGTGGGCGAGTAGTTGGTGCAGGCGCCGGTGGCGGCGCAGGCCTGGTCGAGCGGGGTGTCGGGCCAGTTGGACTGGTTGGCGGCGACGCGCTCGGCCGTGGTGCAGGTGACCTTGCCCGAGGCGCTGCAGCGCTCCTCGGTGCTGAACACGATCTTGGCGGCCGGCTTGGACGTCCCGTTGGCCGCGATCTGCTCGGGCAGGCGCTGGCCGTAGCCGATCTCGGTGACCTGGTCGGCCCGCACGTAGGCGGTCAGGGTGCCGGTGCCGTTGTTCTGGCCACCGCCGCGGCTGTAGTAGTTGACGTCCTGCTGGTACGCGAAGCTGATCAGGTTCTGGTGCGGGTCGACGATGTAGTCGAGGTTCCAGCGCCAGCCCTCCTGGCACCAGGAGGACTTGCCCTTGGCCGCGTCGTAGCAGTCGTCGCCGCTGTTCGGCGAGTAGACGGGCTGGTAGGCGACGGAGTTCGTCGCCGGGTCGGTCCGGTTCCCGCCGGGCAGGTGGTTGATCCCGAAGTAGTACTGGGTGCCGTCGGTGATGGTGACGCGCCAGTACTCGCCGTTGCGGGCCTCGTTGGCGGCGCCGGTGAGCCGCTCGATCCGGGTGCCGTCGTCTCCCTGGAGGCGGAAGGTGCCGGTCTTGTCGTCGCGCACCAGGGCGCCCGAGTGGCCGCCGAGGTTGAGCGAGGCGATCTGCCCGGCCCAGCACAGGTCACCAGAGTTGGTGATGCCCGCGGTGTCGCAGCTCTTGTAGCTGCGCTCGATGTAGCCGGGACGGTAGTCCCAGCCCTCGCCCGTCCAGGACGACTGCGCGTTGGTCGAGGAGGTCTTCCCGTCGACCGACGAGGAGTCGTAGAAGAGGCCCACCTGGGCGGGCGCGCCGCCGATCGAGGCCGGGGCCTCGATCCCGTAGGAGTAGGTGAAGTTGCCCATGTTGGTACCGGCGCCCCAGGACGCCGACGGCGTCATCGGGGAGGCCGAGTAGCTGCCCATCGGGCCGTCGGCGGCCGGGGCCGCCGTCAGCACCATCGGGGTGGCTGCGGGCGCGGAGCCGGCCGCGAGGGCGGCGGGAGCGGCGCTCGGCAGCTTGACCTCGGCACTCAGCACGCCGGTGGCGGCGTCCAGGGTGGACGCGACCGGGGTCTGCTCCCGGCACTCGGGCCGCTCGGGCGTGGTCAGCGCGCACGCGGGCACGGCGACCAGTCGGGCGCGGTCCGCCCAGGAACTCGCCTGGGTGGCCTTGAGGTCGAGGTCGACCTTGACCGGGCGGCTGGACCCGGCGGGTGCCGGATCGGCGTCGGTGAGCGCGACGACCGGTCCGCGCAGCCCGGCGGCCGAACCCTTCGCCGCGTCCGCGACCTCCACCCGCACCTTGTGCGTGGCCGAGGCGTCGCCCTTGGCGGGCGCCACGGCGACGGGCAGGCTGCCCGCCTTGACGGCGGCGGAGCCGTCCGAGACCGGGCTGCCCCCGCCGGTGGCCTGCCGAGCGGCGCGCGCGGCCTCGGAGTCGAAGCCGATGGCCACGGTCGCCGAACCCGGGGCCGCGGCCTTGGCCGCGTCCGGCTTCCACTCCGGCGGCACCGGGTAGGCGGGCGCCGCGGGCTTGCCGGGCACCAGGTCGGTGCCCTTGACGGCCTTCATCCCGCTGCCGCGCGGGGTGTTCGGCGGTACCCAGATCTTTCCCTGCGGACGGCGCGAGGACAGTGCCTCCGCCGACGGGGCGGCCAGCAGTGTCATCAGCACTGCCAGCAGGCTGATCATGCTCAGCCAACTGTGACGTCCCCATAGCCATCGCCCGACCCGTGTTCGGGCATGCCAAATCCCCACCGTGCACTCCCCGTGCTCTGGTGCCAATGAATGGCCGTCAGCGCACGGACGTGCGCCCGGCCTTGGGGACTCTAGGGCCGAAGATGATCACCGCGCAGCCCCCGGCCGAACCCGCCCGTCGACTCTTTACCTGATTTTGACCATGGGTCACGGAACCAAACGGGAC
This sequence comes from Kitasatospora sp. NPDC056651, assembly GCF_042792155.1. Lineage (NCBI taxonomy): Bacteria > Bacillati > Actinomycetota > Actinomycetes > Kitasatosporales > Streptomycetaceae > Kitasatospora > Kitasatospora sp. NPDC056651. The sequence continues at coordinate 50,663 of NZ_JBHTWX010000002.1, forward strand.
ATCGGCGGACAGGACGGAATGCCATTTGACCAGGCGCCACATCCCAAGCATCGTTCCGGCTCGAACGTCGTCCATCCCGGGTGCGACCGACGAGAAGGGGCCGAACCCAACTCATGTTCACCATGAATCAGACAAGCCGTGGCGGGTCACCACACAAACGGAGATTCCGATTCGGGAACCTGGTCGCCGCCGCGACCGCCGGAGTCCTCGGCGCCGCGATGCTGGCCGCCCCCGCCGCGCAGGCCGACACCGACCCCTTCGGCGCCGGTCCGGCGCCCGTGCCCGTCGACCGGTCCACGGCCGGTCCGGCTCCCCAGCTGACGGGCGACCAGCAGGCCGTCGTGGCGGCGCGGTCCACGGCGAAGGCCACCGGGAAGCCCGTGGTGGTCGACGCCCTGACCACCGAGACCTCGCAGACCCTCGTCAACCCGAACGGCACCCTGACCACGACGGCCGCCGCGCAGGCGGTCCGGACCAAGCAGGGCACCACCTGGTCGGACCTCGACGCGACGCTGCACAGCAACGCGGACGGCAGCCTCAGCCCCGCCGTCTCCTCGGCCGGACTGACCCTCTCCGGCGGCGGCACCGGCCCGATGGCCACCCTGACCACCCGGGACGGCAAGAAGCTGTCCGTCGCCTTCCCCTCCGCGCTGCCGAAGCCCACGCTGTCCGGCCCGACCGCGACCTACCACGGGGTCCTGCGGCCCGACGTGGACCTCCAGGTCACCGCGCTCCCCAATGGCGGCTGGCGCGACGTCATCATCGTGCGCACCGCCGAGGCCGCGGCCGATCCGGCCCTGAAGAAGCTGCGCTTCCCGATCACCACGACCGGCCTGACCACCACGACGGACGCCGAGGGCCGCATCGTCCTCAAGGACGAGACCGGCGCGGTGCGGATCGACGCGGCGACCCCCTACCAGTGGGACTCCAGCACCGCGGGCTCCGCCCCGGGCGCCGCGAAGGCCAAGGGCGCGGCATCACTGTCCGCCGCCGCCGACGACAACGGCGCCCCGCCGGCCGACGTGTCGACCGCCGAGGCCCCCGGAACGGCGGCCGTCGTGTCGAAGATCGCCGTGGCCGCGGACAACACCGGCATCGAACTCACCCCCGACGCCGCCACGTTCGGCAAGGGCACCGGCCCCTGGTACCTCGACCCCACGATCAGCGTCTCCGGGAGCACCCAGGCGTACGCCCAGGTCCAGGAGTACAACCCGGGCTCCAGCTACACCAGCAACATGAGCAGCCTCGGGGTCGGCTACTGCGGCTACAGCGACTGCAGCGGCCGCGGCCGCGAGCGCATCTACTACCAGATCGGCATCCCGGCCGAGCTCCGCACCAAGCCGAACGGCGCTCCGTCGCTGCCGACCATCTACGGCTCCACGCTGTACACCACGGTCACCAGCGCGGCCAGCCCCGGCACCCAGGTCCCGGTCGGGGTGTACCTGGCCGGCGGCATCTCCGACGGCGGCGCCTACGGCACCATCAACGGCGGCACCAACTGGAACAACCAGCCCTGCAACGGGGGCGGCACCATGGGCGGCTGCCCCAAGATCGCCTCCCCCGTCACCACGGTCATCGGGAACGGACCGGTCAACTACGACGTGACGAACGCGGTCCGCGAGAAGGCCGGCTGGTCGTGGACGAGCTGGATCATCGGGATCGCCCCGGACGACGAGTCGAACAAGCTCTACCGCCAGCACTACTCGACCAACCCGTACGTCGTCACCAACTACGACCTGGCGCCGAGCATCTGGTGGCCGCGCACCTCCCCGACGCCCGGTACGGCCTCGGACGGCAAGCAGAGCGAGTGCACCTCGGGCGGCGCCTACCCGTGGACCAACCCCGGCTGGGTGGGGGCCAACCAGAACATCACCCTCACCGCCAGCAACTGGTCCCCGGCCAACATGAACCTCCACACGGTGTTCCGGATGTGGGACGACAACGACTCCTCGTTCGGCTTCGCCGGTGACAGCGGCTGGGCCGGGAGCTGGAACCCCAACGGCGTCAGCGTGAACGTCGGCTCCCTCGCGGACGGCCACCAGTACGGCTGGACGGCGAACGCCTACGACGCCGACCCGCCGAACCAGGGCCTCGGCTCGGCCGAGACCCCGTGGTGCTACTTCCGCGTCGACAGGACCCCGCCCGTCGTCTCCGTCACCTCCACCGACTTCCCGCCGGTCGGCACCCCCAACCCGACGCCCTCGAAGTACAGTTCCGACCCGGGCACCTTCACCCTCTCCGGCTGGGACCCGGACCCGGCGGGCGGCCCCGTCGGCGGCCACTCCGGCCTCGCCTGCTTCCGCTGGACCACCAACTCGACCCCCGCCACCGGCTGGCGCTGCGACGACAGCAGGACCGGTGCGGCCAACAACATCGACACCGGGGTCGTGTCGGCCTCCCAGGGCACCTTCACCTTCACCCCCGGCCGGTGGGGCACCAACATCCTGTACGTCCAGGGGCAGGACAACGCGGGCAACTACAGCCAGCCCGTCGCCTACGCCTACTACGCGCCGTGGAAGCCGGGCAGCCTGCCGATGTTCGGCGACCTCACCGGTGACGGCAAGCCGGACATCCTGGTGCCCGACTCGACCGGCAAGCTGCTGCTGGTCCAGCCGTCCCTCGACCCGAGCACGGCCGCCGGCATCTCCGGCACCTCGGCCGCGGCCCCCGGCGGCCAGGGCTGGAAGAACGTCCAGATCACCCACCGCGGTTCCCTGCGCGGCAACGCCAACGCCGACGAACTGATCGCGCACCCCGCGGGCGACGAGTTCATGTACCTGTACCAGAACGACGGCCACGGTTCCTTCTTCAAGCGGGTGTCGTTCTCCAAGGCCGGCACCGGCAACGACGCCGTCGTCTGCCAGGACGTCAACGGCACTCCGCTGGCGAACGGCTGCCCGGCCGACTTCGGCGGCGAGAGCTGGGCGACGACCACCCAGATCTTGGCCCTCGGCACCCCGGAGGGCGAGAACACCAAGGACGCGAGCGGCAAGACCGTCCTGACCAAGACCTCCCTGCTCGCGGTGATCGGCAAGAAGCTGTGGCTCTTCCCGCCGGACACCAACAACGCGATCCTGCTCAACGGGACCAGCAACGAGGTCTCCACGGGTGACTGGAGCAACTTCGACCTGGTCAACCCCGGTCCCGCCAACGGCAACACCGGCACCGACAGCAACCCCGTCCGCCAGGCCACCCTGTGGGCCCGCGACCGCGCGGACGGCCGCGTCCTGGCCTTCCCGATCACCAGGAACGCGGACGGCTCCACCAACTACTCCACCCTGGCCGACCCCACCAAGGGCACCGTCATCGGGACCGGGTTCACCGTCGCCCAGTACCCGACCGTCGGCTCCTCCGGCGACATCAGCGGCGACGGCCTCGCCGACCTGTGGACCCTCTCCGCGAGCGGGGCCCTCCAGCTCTGGCAGGGCACGAACAGCAGCACCGTCGCCGGCCGCGTGACCGGGTTCGCGACGACGCCGGTCTTCCTGGGCACCCCGGGAGGCAAGATGGTCAAGAACTCCTACAGCAACCGCTGCCTCCTCGTCTACGGCGCGAACAACTACAACGGCGCGCCCGCGGCCCAGCACGACTGCGACGCCAAGAACTCCGACCAGGTCTGGGAGTTCAACGACGTGGCGGGCGGCGGCTACCAGATCCGCAACAAGTTCAGCAACCGCTGCCTCGTCGTCTACGCCAACAACAGCGGCAACGGCGCACCGGCCGCGCAGAACGACTGCAACCCCAACTACGCCGACCAGGTCTGGAACCTGGACCCGGTGGCGGGCGGCGGGTACCAGCTCCGCAACAAGTTCAGCAACCGCTGCCTCGTCGTCGTCGCCGCGAACAACAACAACGGCGCACCGGCCACCCAGTTCGACTGCAACGCCGGCTGGGCCGACCAGGTCTGGCGCTTCTGACGGACGGCCTCCCGCACCCGGGGCCCGGGTCCCGCCCGTGAGCGGGCCCGGCCCCCGAGCGGGGCCGGACACCCGAACGGCGCCTTCCGCACCACACCGGTGCGGAAGGCGCCGTTCGTCTCCCCAGGTACCCCCCTCCGCACCCCGCCGCTCAGCCCGCGGCCTTCCCCGCCGCCTGCGGCCGCGCCTGCCCGGCCCCCGCCCGGCCCAGTTCCGCCAACCGCCGCAGGCTGGCCCGGCGCTGGAGCGCGCCGAGGCCGACGGTCGCCGCACCGAGCCCCAGCCAGCCGACCGGCCCGGCCGCCATCACCACCCCGGTCAGCAGCAGCGGGCCCGCCGACTTCTGCACCGACTGGGACATCCCGGCGACCCCCAGGTACGAGGCCCGGGCACCCGGCGGCGCCAGCACGACCGCCAGCTCCCAGGAGCTCACCGAGCGCAGCAGCTCCGCCAGGGTGACCAGCATCGCCGCGGCCAGCAGCGCCACCGAGGCCACCCACGGCCCGGCGCCGGTCGCGAGCACCAGCAACAGGCAGCTCGCCAGCACCGTCACCCCGTACCAGCGCACCGCCGAGGCCGCCCCGCGCGGGCCCTCCGCCCAGGCCGAGACCCGCAGTTGGAGCAGCACCACGAGCACCGTGTTGAGCACCAGGACGACCGGGACGACGGCGTGCGGCGCACCGGTGTGGTGGACCAGCCAGAGCGGCAGGCCGACGTTGAGGATCGAGTCGTCCAGGTTCAGCGGCACGTCCAGCAGGACGAAGAGCAGGTAGCCGCGGTCGCGCCAGGGGCTCGGCACCGCCGACGGCTCCCCGCCGCCGCCCGCTCCTGTCGCCTCCCCGGCCTCCGCGGCGACCAGGCCGCGCCCGGCCGGTTCCCGGGTGCGCCAGACCAGCACGGCGGCCAGCACGTAGGACAGCCCGTTGGCCGCGATCAGCACCCGGTAGGCGGCCGTGGTCCCGGCCGCCAGCCCGATCGCGGCGATGCCGGCGCCGAACGCGTACCCGGCGTTGGCGACGCTGCGGAACAGCGCCTGGTAGGTGGCCCGGCGCTCGCCCGCCACCCGGGTCGCGAACAGCATCTCCAGCGTCTTGGCCGCCCGCTCGGCCAGGCAGATCAGGGCCACCACGGGCAGCAGCGCCGCGAAGTCGTCGACCACCAGCAGCAGTCCCATCGCGCCCAGCCGCAGCAGGTGGCAGCCGATCAGCAGCCACCGGACCGGCACCCGCTCGGCCGCCCGCCCGGCCAGCGGGGAGCCGGCGATCCCCGTCACCGCGCCCACTCCGAGCAGCAGTCCCAGCTGCCGTGCGTCCATCCCGCACACGTAGGTGAAGTACAGCACCGAGGCGGCCGCCCACAGCCCCGTCCCGGTCCGGTCGACGCACTGCGCCAGCAGCATGATCCGCGCGTCCCGCCCGCCCGGCGGCCGCCGCAGCTGCGCCATCAGTCCGTTCCCCCGCATGGCAGGCCCCCGTCGTGTCAGTCGTGCCGGCCTCGTGGCAGGCATCGCCCCTCCGCATTAATCTCGATATCAAGATACTTCACATCAAGAGACTTTTGGAACCCCCGGAAACGCCGGTGGTGCCCCCGTCGCGAGGACGTCGGCGCGACCCTCGACGCACGGCGGACGGTGCGCCACACTCTCCCCAGCAGCACCCGCGCTCCCAACGCACCCGCGCTCCCAACGCACCGGCACGACGCCACGACCACCGCACAACGGAGAGCCACACGGTGACCACTCGTCAACTGCTGGAGATCGCCTTCTCGTCCGGACGGTCCGGGTCCGGACCGGCCACCTGGGGCCAACGGGCCGTCTGGGACGCCGTGCGACAGCTGCCGCCGGCCGACGCGCCGCGCTACAACATCGCCACCGAGGCGCCACTGGACCCGGGGCTGCCGCTGCCCGTCCTGCTCGCCGCCCTGGAGCGGCTGCTGCACCTGCACGACTCGCTGCACACCCGGCTGCTCCCGGACGAGGACGGCTGCCTCCGCCAAGTGGTCGACCCCGACGGCTCCCTGGGGGTCCACCTGCTGTCCGCCACGGCGGACGAGGACCCGGCCGAGCTCGGCGCCCGGCTGCACGGGGAACTGGCGGCCCGGGCCTTCGACACCGCCGACCAGTGGCCCATCCGGATCGGCGCCGTGACGGCGGCCGACGGGCTGGTCCGGCACGTCAGCCTGGTGCTCTCGCACACCGCGGTGGACGGCTCCGGGATGAGCCGCCTGGTCGCCGACCTGTCCGCACTCTGCCTCGGCGCCTCCCCCGAGCGGCTGGCCGATCTGCGCACCACCGCCCAACAGCCACTCGAGGAGGCCGAGTTCCAGAGCTCCGAGCGGGGCCGGCGACGCGACACGGGGGCCCGCAGGCAGTTCGTGCGCAAGCTCCGGCTGGGCCCGCCCCGGCTCTTCCCGCCGGCCATCGAGCAGGCCGTCACCGAGCAGTCCGGCTCCGAGCCGCCCGCCCCGTTCCCGAACGCGGTGCTCCGATCCCCCACCCTGCCCCGCGCCCTGGAGCGGGTGGCGGCCACCCACCGGGTCAGCACCGGCTCGGTCCTGCTGGCCGCGACGGCCACGATGACCGCCCGGCTCTCCGGCTCGGCCGAGGCCGTGCTGAACGTCGTGGTCAACAACCGCTTCCTGCCCGAGCTGGCCAACGCGGTGAGCGTGGTCGCGGGCGACGGGCTGTTCCACCTCCCGGACGCCACCGCCGGGTTCGGCGACGTCGTGCGCCGCACCCACGCCGCCGCGATCGGCACCTACCGCCACGCGTACTACGACAAGTCGGCACTGGCCGCGGAGGTCGCCCGGCTGACCGCCGAGGGCGTCCGACTCGCCGACCGTTCCTGCGTGTTCAACGACACCCGTGAGCTGCTCCCGGCCGCGGCCGACCCCGGCAGCGACCGGACCACCCTCACCTGGCCGGTGGAGTTCGAGCCGCGCCCGGGCCTGACCTACGCCCTGGACGCGCTCCAGTCCGCCGAGGCACTGAGCCTGGCCATGACGGCCGACCCGGCCGTGCTCCCGCGCGCCGCGATGGAACGGTTCCTCTACGGCATCGAGGAGCTGATCCTCACCGAGGCCGCGGCGGAACGGGCACCGGCCTGATCACCCCGGACACGCCCCGGGGCACCCGGCGACCGGCGGGCGCCCCGCCCGGCCGGGCGCCCGGCGACGCCCCGCCCGACCCCCCGAGCTGACGGAGGGTACCCCCAGCCTGACCGACTGTCAGTGTCACGCGCTATGGTCGGCCCCGAACGATCCGCACCAACCGCACCGCCGTCACCAGGAGGCACCATGACGACACCGGGCACCGCCCCGCTCACCACCGCCGACCTCGTGGAGGGCTGGCGCCGCGTGGGCGTCCGCGACGGCATGGCACTGATCGTGCACTCCTCGCTCTCCAGCCTCGGCCGGGTCGAGGGCGGCGCCGCGGCGGTGGTGGCCAGCCTGCGCGAGGCGGTCGGCCCGGACGGCACCGTCGCCGTGCCCGCCTTCACCTCCGACACGGTCCGCGACCCGGCCCCCGGACACAGCGGGCCGCCCAGCGCCGACATAGTGGAGCGTCGGGCCGCCGTCCCGCTGTTCCACCCCGAACTCCCCTCCGCCATGGGCGCCGTGGCGGAGGCGCTGCGGGCCCTGCCGGAGGGCCACCGCAGCTCCCACCCCCAGGTCTCGGTCGCCGCGGTCGGCGCGCACGCCCGGGAGGTCACCGCCCGCCGTTCGCTCGGCTTCGCCGTCGGCCGGGAGTCGCCGTTCGGCGCGCTGCACGACCTCGGCGGGTACGTGCTGCTGGTCGGCGTCGGGCACAACCGCAACACCTTCCTGCACTACGCCGAGACCTTCGCCCCCAACCGCCGGCTCAAGCTCCGCCGCTTCCCGATGGCGATCCAGGGCGAGCGGGTCTGGATCGAGGCGCCGGACGTGGCGGACGACAACGACACCCACTTCCCGGTCGTGGGCCGGGAGTTCGAGGAGCAGGCGGGCATCCGCGAGGTCCTGGTCGGCAGCGCGCCCTGCCGACTGGTCCCGGTCCGCGACCTCATACCCTTCGCTGTCCGCCGCCTCACCGAACTGCTGGCGGCGGACGGCCCGGGAGCGGCGTAGCCCCGGGCCGACGGTTCCCGCCGTGCGCGCGGGAGCCGTCGGCCGGACCAGCCGTGCCGTCAGTTGTGCTGCCCGTGCTCCGAGTTGGTCTCCTGGATCTTCTTCCAGGACTTCGGCTCCACCGGCAGCTGCCCCTGCGCCCGGTCCGCGCCGGGAGCCAGTGCCGCCTGGGCGCCCTGCGCGACCGGCCCGACGGCCGGCTTGCCGGCGGTGAACAGCCAGGTGTCGAACAGGTCCCCGAGCTTCTGCCCGGACACCTTCTCCGCGTACGCCTGGAACTCCGGGACGGTGGCGTTGCCGTAGCGGCGCTCGGTCGGCCAGCCCTTCAGGATCCGGAAGAACTTCTCGTCCCCGACAGCGTGGCGCAGCGCCTGGATGGCCATCGCACCGCGGTAGTACACCGGGCTGGAGAACACGTAGTCCTCCCCCGGGTCGCCCGGCTTGACGCTCCAGAACGGGTCACCGGCCGGACGGGCGGCGTAGATGTAGTCGACCAGTTCCTGCACGGTGCCCTCGTTCTCGTGCTCGGACCAGAGGAACTGCGCGTACGTGGCGAAACCCTCGTTCAGCCAGATGTCGCTCCACCGCGAGACCGAGACGCTGTCCCCGTACCACTGGTGGGCCAGCTCGTGCGCGACCACCGAGGTGTTGGAGCCCCGGTCGAAGTTCCCGGGGCCGTAGATGACCCGGGTCTGGCTCTCCAGTGCGCCGCTGCTCTGGAGGTTGGGGACGTAGCCGCCGGCGGAGCTGAAGGGGTACTCGCCGAAGTAGCCGCTCAGCCAGTCCACCAGCTCGCCGGTGCGCTCGACGCTCGCCCGCGCCGCCGCGGCGTTCTCCCCGAGGTCCTTGCTGTACGCGTTGTAGACCGGCACCCCGCTCGCCGTGGTGTCCTGGCTGATGTCGAACTTGCCGATCGCGAGGGTCGCCAGGTAGGTCGCCTGCGGCTTGTTCTCGCGCCAGCTGTACCGGGTCCAGCCCGCCTGCGAGCTGGTGCCGGTCAGCACGCCGTTGCTGATCACCTGGTTGCCGTTCGGCACCAGCACCGAGACGTCGAAGGTGGCCTTGTTGCTCGGGTGGTCGTTGCTCGGGAACCACCACCCGGCCGACACGGGCTCGCCGGACGCCACCGCACCGTCCGGGGTGCGGCGCCAGGCGCTGTAGCCGTACCTCGTCACGGTGGACGGCACGTCCTTGTACCGCACCACCACGGTGGCCTGGCTGCCCTTGGCGAGCGGCCGGGCGGGGGTGATCTCCAGCTCCTGGTCGCCGCTGGTGGCGAAGGTGGCCGGCCGGCCGTTGACCAGGACCTCCGAGACCTTCAGCGTGAAGTCGAGGTTGAACCGCGAGAGGTCCTGGGTCGCCGTGGCCAGGATGGTGGTGGTGCCTTCGAGCTCGTCGGTGGCGGGCTGGTACTTCAGCCGGATGTCGTAGTGCGAGACCTTGTACCCGCCGTTGCCGAAGGTCGGCATGTATGGATCCCCGACGCCGTCCGCGCCGGGTTCGAAGCCGGTGGCCGAGGCCGGGACGGCCAGGAACAGGCTCAGGGCACTGGCAGCAGAGACGATCAGCCTCTTTCGCACGTGGTCCTCCAGGGATCACCGGAACGATTGGATTGGATCGATCCTTGTCCCAAAAGTGCTCGCCCGCCCACCAGTTGTGAGATTTTGATGAAAAGAAACACGCCGAATGACGGCTTCGCAGCAGCGCCGCGAAGCCGTCATGCCGCCGTGCGTTCATCCGCGACTGTCCGTCAGCTGTGCGCCTCGTGCACCGAGTTGGTCTCCTGGATCTTCTTCCAGGACTTCGGCTCCACCGGCGGCTGCCCCTGCTCCTGGCCCACGCCGGCGGCCAGTGCGGCCGGGGCGCCCTTCGGCACCGGCCCGACGGCCGGCTTGCCGACGGTGAACAGCCAGGTGTTCAGCACGTCCCCGAGCTTCTGGCCCGAGACCTTCTCCGCGTACGCCTGGAACTCCGGGATGGTGGCGTTGCCGTAGCGGCGCTCGGTGGGCCAGCCCTTCAGGATCCGGAAGAACTTCTCGTCCCCGACGGCGTTGCGCAGCGCCTGGACGGCGACGGCCCCCCGGTCGTACACGGCGCTCGCGAACTGGTCGTCCGGGCCCGGGTCGCCCGGCTTGACGCTCCAGAACGGGTCGTCCGCCGGGTGCGACGCGTAGACGTAGTCGGCCAACTCCTGTGCGGTGCCCTCGTTCTCGTGCTCGGACCAGAGGTACTGCGAGTACCGGGCGAAGCCCTCGTTCAGCCAGATGTCGCTCCACCGCGAGAGCGAGACGCTGTCCCCGTACCACTGGTGCGCCAGCTCGTGCACGACCACCGAGGTGTTGGAGCCCTTGGCGAACTGCCGGGGGCTGTAGAAGACCCGGGTCTGGGTCTCCAGGGCGTAGCCGGTCGTCACGTTGGGCACGTAGCCACCGACCGAGCTGAAGGGGTACTCGCCGAAGTAGCCGCTCAGCCAGTCCACCAGCTCGCCGGTGCGCTCGACGCTCGCCCGCGCCGCGTCCGCGTTGTCGCCGAGGTCCTTGCTGTACGCGTTGTAGACCGGCAGCCCGCTCGCCGTGGTGTCCCGGGTGATGTCGAACTTGCCGACCGCCAGCGTGGCCAGGTACGTCGCCTGCGGCTTGTTCTCGCGCCAGCTGTACCGGGTCCAGCCGGCCTGGGAGGAGGTGCCGGTCAGCACGCCGTTGCTGATCACCTGGTTCCCGTCCGGCACCAGCACCGAGACGTCGAAGGTGGCCTTGTCGCTCGGGTGGTCGTTGCTCGGGAACCACCACCAGGCGGCCTCGGGCTCGTTGGCCGCCACGGCGCCGTCCGGGGTGCGGTGCCAGCTGGTGAAGCCGTACTTCTTCACGGTGGACGGCACGCCCTTGTACCGCACCACGACCGTGGCCTGGGAGCCCTTGGCGAGCGGCCGGGCGGGGGTGATCTCCAGTTCCTGCTCCCCGCTGGTGGCGAACTTCGCGGCCCGGCCGTTGACCCGGACCTCGGAGACGTTCAGCGCGAAGTCGAGGTTGAACCGGGAGAGGTCCTGGGTGGCGGTGGCCAGGATGGTGGTGGTGCCTTCGAGCTCGTCGGTGGCCGGCTGGTACTTCAGCCGGATGTCGTAGTGCGAGACCTTGTACCCGCCGTTCCCGTAGGTCGGGTAGTAGGGGTCGCCCACCCCGGCCGCGCCGGGGTGGAAGTCGGATGCCGAGGCGGGGACGGCCAGGAACAGGCTCAGGGCGCTGGCAGCAGAGACGATCAGCCTCTTGCGCACGTGGTCCTCCAGGGATCACCGGAACGATTGGATTGAATCGATCCTTGTCCCGGAAGCCCTCGTTCCACTCCCTGATTGTGAGATGTTCATGAAAAGAAACGCGCCGACATCACACCGACGCACTCACGTCGCCGGGCTCACGCCGTCACGACTCACGCCCCGAGCACCACCGGCGCCCTCACCAGCGAGCCGTACTCCGTCCACGAGCCGTCGTAGTTCTTCACGTGCGGGTACCCGAGCAGTTCGGTGAGCGCGAACCAGGTGTGCGCGGACCGCTCGCCGATCCGGCAGTACGCGATCACCTCGCGCTCCGACTCCACACCCTTCCCCCCGTACAGCGCCCTCAGCTCCTCGGCCGACCGGAACGACCCGTCGTCGTTGGCCGCCTGCGACCAGGGGACGTTGATCGCGCCCGGAATGTGCCCGGGCACCTGCGCCTGCTCCTGCGGCAGGTGCGGGGGCGCGATCAGCTCGCCCCGGAACTCCGCCGGCGAGCGGACGTCCACCAGCACCGCGTCCGCCCCGGGCTTGGCGAACACCTCGGCCTTGGCCAGGACCTCGTCCCGCAGCGCCCGCAGCTCCGGCCGCTCGGGCCCGCTCAGCCGGTAGTCGGTGTGCTGGTAGTCCATCACCTCGCGGGTGAGCTCCCGCGCCTCCAGCTCCCACTTCTTGCGCCCGCCGTCCAGCAGCCGCACCGGCCCGAAGCCGCGCAGCCGCAACAGCCAGTAGGCGTAGGCGGCGAACCAGTTGTTGTTGCCGCCGTACAGCACCACGGTGGTGTCGTCCTCGACCCCGGCCGCCCGCAGCAGGTGCTGGACGCCGTCGCGGTCGATGTAGTCCCGGCCGACCTGGCTGTGCAGATCGGTGCTCCAGTTCCAGCCGACCGCGCCGGGGATGTGGTCCCGGTCGTAGGCCTCGGTGTCCTCGTCCACCTCGACGACCCGGATCGTCCCGTCGTCCAGGTGGTGGGCCAGCCACTCGGTGCGGACCAACGCCTCGGGGTGCGCGTAGCCGTTGCCGGTCATCCCGGACCCTCCTTCGCTCTGCCCAGGGCTGCGACGCCCGACCACGGGCACTGCGGGCCGCACGACCACGGCGGGACGTACGGGCACGGCGGGGCGCCGGCGACCGGGCCGGACAGTTCGAACCTACGCCGACCGTCCGGCCCGGTCCACCCCGCGCTCCCCGGTGCTCAGGAGAAGACGACCGAGCGCAGCTTCAGCCGGTCGCTCGCCTTCTTGTCGGGGTTCAGGACGTAGTACTCACCGTCGCAGTCGAAGTCCTTGAAGACCGTGGCCGTGGACCGGGTGATGTTCTCCGGCGCGAAGGCCGGCTCGGCCGCCGTGGCCTCCGGAATGTCGATGCACCGGCCGCTCGGCGGGTTGAACAGCGCGCCCGTGGCGCCGGGGCCGTACTTGTAACCGAACTTTCCCTGCGCCGCGTCGGCGGAGACCGGAACGGCGAGGACGAGGGCGATGGCGCTGGCTGCGGCGAGCACGGCGTTGCGGAGACGCATGAGTGAGGGCCTTTCAGGTGGTACTCGGCGGTACCCGGTTGGTTGATGCGAGATCACCCTAGAGGCCCAAAATTCGCAGAAACGGTTCTTCTAATCCACCTATTCGAGTGGTTTAGAGGTTAAAGCCGCTACCCGCCTTCATTCGAAAGTTACCGGCAATCCCACTCAGTTCGGCGGCGCCGTGAAGGAGTACCCCGAGTCGATCAGCACCGGCAGATAGGCCTTCAGCGCCGCCACCGTCTGTGACCGGTCCCCGCCGCCGTCGTGGTTGAGCACGATCGACCCGGGCCGGACGCTCTTGAGGACGCGGTCGATGATCGCCGAGGTCCCCGGCCGGGCCCAGTCCCGCGGGTCCACCGACCAGGCCATGTTCCGCATCCCGAGGTCGGCGGCGATCCTGAGCGAGGCCGCGGACCAGTCCCCGCCCGGCGCGCGGAACCAGGTGGGCTGCCGGCCGGTGGTCCGCTGCAGCAGGTCGGAGGTGCGCTCCAGTTCGTCCCGCACCTGGGTCTCGGACAGGTGCCGCAGCTCCGGGTGGGTCCAGGTGTGGTTGGCGATGTGGTGGCCGCGGTCCGCGATCTCCCGCACCAGGGCGGGGTGCTCGACCGCGTTCTCGCCGATCAGGAAGAACGTCGCCCGGATGCCGTACTGCTCGAACAGGGCCAGCACGGTCGGCGTGTGCCGGGGGTCCGGGCCGTCGTCGATGGTGAGCGCCACGACCCGCTGCGCCGGGTCCAGGTCGTACACCGGCTTGGCCTCCGACTCGGTGAGCACCCGGCGCACGGGCACCGCGCCCGACGCGGCGGAGGGGGCCGCGGACGGCGGCGCCGGCGAGGGCACCGTGGACGGCGTGCCCGTCGGGGCGCCCACCGCGGGCGCGGCCGACGCGGCGTCCGGGACGCCGGGTGCCCCCTCGGACCCTGCCGGCGCGGACGGGGCGGACGGGGCGGACGGGGCGGACGGGGCGAGGGCGTCGGTCGCGCCCGATCCACCGCCCTCCCCGCCGTTCCAAGGGCTCCGACAGCCGGCGGCCATCCCCACAAGGGACATTCCGGCCGCAACCAACAGCAATCTTCGCGAAGTAATCTGACGATCTGACAGCATTCTGGATGCTTCCCCCGGTCGCCATCACCCCTCCCCGGGGGCAACTCCGACGGACCCGATCACCACTCCGACGGCCCAGGGACACCGCCCGCACACATGGTGTCCCGGGTTCTTCCACTGATCTTCCCCGACCGGACGCTCCACCTCCCGTCCGGACCGCTACGCTGTGCCTTCCCCAGTGTGATGATCTGCCATCAGAGTCAGAGGACGTGGCCATGACGACAAGTCAGGACTCCCCCCGCCCGGGCCCGCAGGACGACGCCGCCGAGCTCAGCCAGTGGGAGCGCTTCGGTGTCGACACCACCGCCCCGCACTCTGCGCGCGTGTACGACTACTGGCTGGGCGGGAAGACCAACTTCCCGCCCGACCGCGCCATGGGACAGGCCATCGAACAGGCCGTGCCGAGCGTCAAGGAGATGGCCAAGGCCAACCGGGCGTTCCAGGGCCGGGCCGTCCGCTACCTGGCGCAGGAGCACGGCATCCGCCAGTTCCTCGACCTCGGCACCGGCATCCCGACCTCGCCGAACACTCACGAGATCGCCGAAGCGGTCAGCCCCGGGACCCGGGTGGTCTACGTCGACAACGACCCGATCGTGCTCGCCCACGCCCGTGCGCTGATGGTCTCCAGCCCGGCCAGCCGCACCACCTACATCCACGCCGACCTGCGCAAGCCCGAGGAGCTGTTCGCCGACCCGGCGCTCACCGCCACCCTCGACCTCACCCAGCCGGTCGGCCTGCTGATGATCGCCGTACTGATGCTGATCGCCGACGAGGACGACCCCTGGGGCCGGGTCGCCGCGCTGCGCGACGCCCTGCCGGCCGGCAGCTGCATCGCGCTGACCACCCCCACCCCGGACTTCGACCCGGAGGCCGTCGGCCAGGTGGCCGCCGCCGCCCGGGCCGGCGGGATGACCCTGGTGCCGCGCGGCTACGACGACGTGGTCCGCTTCTTCGACGGCTGGGACCTGATCGAACCGGGCGTCGCCCCGGTGCTGGCCTGGCGCCCGGACGGCGAGCCGCCGGCCGACCCGAAGGCCGCGTACTACTGGGGCGGCGTCGCGATCAAGCGCTGACGCCGGCGGGCGGGGTGGGAGGGCCACGGGCCGTCCCACCCCGCCTCATTTCAGCAGCCGCGACAGCCGTCGGTCCGCCAGCGGCTTGCCACCGGTCTGACAGGTCGGGCAGTACTGGAGCGAGGAGTCCGCGAAGGACACCTCCCGGATGGTGTCCCCGCACACCGGGCAGGGCTCGCCCGTCCGGCCGTGCACCCGCAGCCCGAGCTTCTTCTCCGACTTCAGCTCCCCCGCCGCCAGCCCGTGCGAGCGCTCCACCGCCTCGCGCAGCGTGCCGCCGAGCACCTCGTACAGCCGGGCCACCTCGTCCTCGGTCAGGCTCCCGGCCACCTTGTACGGCGACATCCGGGCCGCGTGCAGCACCTCGTCCGAGTAGGCGTTGCCGACTCCGGCCAGCACGCTCTGGTCCCGCAGCACGCCCTTGATCCGACGCCGCTCGTCGCGCAGCAGGGCGGCGAAGTCCCCCAGGGTGAAGGCCGGGTCCAGCGGGTCCGGACCGAGCCTGGCCACCGCCGGCACCTCGGTCGGGTCCCGGACCACGTGGACCGCGAGCCCCTTCTTCGATCCGGCCTCGGTGAGGTCGAAGCCGTCCGCCGCCCCGCCCTCCAGCCGTACCCGCAGCGCCAGCGGGTTCCGCGGGCTCGGCCGCGGCGGCTGGTCGGGCAGGCCCTCCTTCCAGCGCAGCCAGCCGGCCCGGGCCAGGTGGACCACCAGGTGCAGCCCCTCGGCCTCGATGTCCAGGAACTTGCCGCGTCTGGTCACCGGACCGATCGTCCGCCCCTCCAGCGCCGTCACCGGCGGGTCGTACGTCTTCAGTGCGCTGATCGCCACCGGCTGCACGCGGGCGATCACGCGCCCGGTCAGCCGCTCGGACAGGAAGGCGCTCAGCGCCTCGACCTCGGGCAGCTCCGGCATGCGGCCAGTCTCCCGCAGCCCGCCGCCCACCGCGCGCTCACCCGCCGCCCCCTGCACCCACCCCCACCCACCCGCTCTCCGCCCCCGCCCGCCGCCGCTTTTGCCCGCCCCCACCCCGAGGCGCAGGCTGGGAACGAGGGAGGTGCCGCGCCGCCATGAGCACCCTTGAGGAACAGATCGACATCGCCGTCCCCGTCCTCGCCGCCTGGGAGCAGCTGCACCGGGTGCACGAGTACCCGCGGTTCGTCGACGGCGTCCGCAGCGCCCACCCGCACGGCCGGAACCTCGCCCACCTCGGGGTGGCGATCGGCGGCGCCGAGCGCTCCGTGGACACCGAGATCACCGACCGCGGCCGGGGCCGGGTGATGGCCTGGCGGACGCTCGACGCCCTCCGGCTGCGCGGCGCCTTCGCGCTGCGGCCGCTCGACGCCCGGCACACCCGGCTGCAGATCCGGGTGGAGTACGACCCGGAGGCGGTCCACCGGGAGTTCGGCGGACCGCGCGGCTTCGCCCAGGCCGGGGCGATCGAGCGGGCGGTGCGCGAGGACCTGGCCCACTTCCGGGAGCTGGTCGAGGCCCGGGTGAACGCCTCCGACACCCGCTCCGCGCGCCCCGAAGCCCACTCGGCGCGCCCCGACGCCGCCCCGGCGGGCCCCGACTCCACCGCCCCGGCAAGCCCCACCCCCCACTCGTCGGACCCCGACGCCCGCCCGTAAGCACCGCATAAGCCCAGCTCAGCCCGGGTGGTGAGGCTGTTCACAGCGCCCCACCGGGCCGACCGTTCCGCTTTCAACCTGTGGCAGACTCGGAAGCCATGGACATCGGCCCGGTCACCAGGACGCTCCGCGCGGCGGTCTTCGCCGCGCTGGTCGTGCTGCTCGCCGGGCTCGGCCAGGTGCTGGTCACCGGCCGCGCGCTGCCGGTCGGCCCGATGCTGCTGGCCTCGGCCGCCGTCTTCGCGGTGGCCTACGCGCTGGCCGGCCGCGAGCGCGGCTACCCGGCGATCGCCGCGGTGTTCCTGCCGCTGGAGCTGGCCGCCGGCGCGCTGTTCGACCTCGCGCAGAGCTCCTGTCCCTCCCTGCCGCCCGGCGCCGGGCACGGCCTCCAGCCACTGCTGTGCGGTGGCGGTTCGCTCGGCGGCTTCCTGCTCGGCCACGGCGTCTCCGCGCGGACCGGAGTGCTGCTGCTCCTGCTGCTGCACACCGCGATCGCGCTGGCCGGCGCCTACTGGCTGCGCCGCGCGGACGCCGCGCTGTGCTGCCTGACCGGTGCCGTCCGGATGCTGGGCGAGTTCCTGCACCGCCACCTGCCGGCCGCCGCCCGCTGGCTGCGGCTGCTGGTCGCGCCGCTGCCGGCCCGCCCGCTGGCGCGGGTGCCGTTCCCCCGGGCCAGCCGCACGCTGGTCCCCGCCGAGGACGTCGTCGTCCGCCCGGCCGTCCGGCGCGGTCCGCCGGCGTTCGCCCTGGCCGCCTGAGCCGTAGCGCCGAGCCTTCGGCGCTCCCGCCCGCCCAGCCGGCTGTCTCTCCCCCTCGCGCGCCGGCCCCGACGCGCCGCGCGCCCTCCCGTACGCCCGAGAGCACAGGACGACGACACCCCATGAGCAACACCCGCAAGACCGACAACAAGACCTCCGCCACCGAGCGCATGCGCTCCGCCCGCGCCCAGGCCGAGCGCTCCGACCGGATCCGCCGCCGGGTGGTGGTCGGCGGCGCCTCCGTCGCCGTGCTCGCCCTCGCGGCGGGCGTGGCCTTCGCCGTCGGCGGCTCCTCCGGGTCCGGTTCGACCGCCGCGAACGGCCCGCTGGTCGTCCCGGCCAACGCGACCGGCACCGACGGCACCGTGATCACCTACGGCAAGGCGGACGCCCCGCACACGCTGGAGGTCTACGAGGACTTCCGCTGCCCGTTCTGCGAGCAGCTGGAGACCACCACCGGCAAGGCCCTGCAGCAGCTCGCCGACGACGGCACGTACAAGATCGAGTACCACCTGGCGACGTTCCTGGACAACAACCTCGGCGGCAAGGGCTCGCGCACCGCGCTGGCCGCCGCCGGCGCCGCGCTGAACGAGGGCGTGGACAAGTTCAAGGCGTTCCACGACGTGCTGTACGCCAACCAGCCGGACGAGCGCAGCGACTCCTTCGGCGACGTCAACCACGTCCTGGACCTGGCCGGCCAGGTGCCGGGCCTGAAGACCGACGCCTTCGTCAAGGCCGTCCAGGACGGCACCTACGTGCCGTGGGCGGCCAAGGTCAACGCGGAGTTCAACAAGAGCGACGTCACCGGCACCCCGACCGTGAAGCTGGACGGCAGGAAGCTGGACGTCCTCACCAACGGCAAGGCCGTCTCCCCCGAGCAGTTCACCGCGATGGTCAAGCAGGTGACCGGATGACGGCCGGCGCCCCCGCCGCCCGGCCCTCCTACGGCGCGAGCCGCCCGTTCGCCTGGCTGCTGCTGGTCGGCGGCGCGGTCGGGCTGTTCGCCTCGGCGGTCCTCACCCTGGACAAGATCAAGCTGCTGAAGGACCCGTCGTACGTCCCCAGCTGCAACATCAACCCGATCATCAGCTGCGGCTCGATCATGCGCAGCGAGCAGGCCGAGGCCTTCGGCTTCCCCAACTCGCTGATCGGGCTGGTCGCCTTCGGGGTGGTCGTCGCGGTCGGCGCCGGGCTGCTCTCCGGCGCGACGTACCGGCGCTGGTTCTGGCTCGGCCTCCAGGCCGGGACGGTGTTTGGCGTCGGCTTCGTGACCTGGCTGATGTACCAGGCGCTGTACCGGATCGGCGCGCTCTGCCCGTACTGCATGGTGGTGTGGGCCGCGGTGATCCCGCTGTTCTGGTACACGACGCTGCACAACCTGCGCTCCGGCGTGATCCCGGTGGGCCCGCGCCTGCGGGTGGTCGTCCGGGAGGCGGCCCGCTACCACTGGGTCGTCCCGGCGCTCTGGTACGCGGTGATCGCGCTGCTGGTCCTCAACCGGTTCTGGTACTACTGGAGCACCCTGATCTGATCCCCGTCCGCCGCCCTGCCGTCCCGTCGGGGAGGGCGGCGGACCATCCTCCCGGTGGGGTGCCATGCGCCGCAGGATCGTCCTCTTCGTGTCCCTCTCGGTCGACGGCTACTTCGAGGGGCCGGGCCACGACCTCGGCTGGAACCTCGTCGACGACGAGGTGCACGCCCACTTCAACCATGTGCTCGCCCGTATGGGTGGTTTCGTCTCCGGCCGGGTGACGCACGAGCTGATGGCCTCCTACTGGCCCACCGCCGACCAGGACCCGGCCGCCGACGGCCCGACGGTCGAGTTCGCGGGCATCTGGCGCGCGATGCCGAAGACCGTCTTCTCCCGCACCCTCGACCGCGCCGACTGGAACACCACCGTCGTCCGCGAGGTCACCCCCGAGTCGGTCGCCGCCCTCACCGCCGGCCCCGGCGGCGACCTCACCCTCAGCGGCGCGAACCTGGCCGCGTCCTTCCTCGCCCAGGACCTGGTCGACGAGTTCCGCCTCTACGTCCACCCCGTCGTCCTCGGCCGCGGCGCCCTCTTCTTCCGCCCGTCCGACCGGCCCCTCCCGCTCGCCCCGAAGGACACCCACCGCTTCGCCAACGGCGTCACCCTGCTCCACTACGAGCGCGGCGGCCCGTCACCCCTGGACGGGTGACGGGCCGCGGTGCCCGGCGCGGGCGGGCCGGTCAGAAGACGTAGGCCTCGACCTCGGCGAGGAGTTCGGCGCGGCGCCGCTCGTCGACGAACGAGGCGCGGAAGGAGTTGGCGGCCAGCAGCCGCATCGTCTCCTGGTCGAGGGCGAGGGCCTCGCGGACGGCGCGGAAGTTGTCCTCCACGTAGCCGCCGAAGTACGCCGGGTCGTCGGAGTTGACGGTGACCAGCAGGCCGGCCTCCAGCATCTCGTCCAGCGGGTGGTCGGCGATCGTGTCGATGCAGCGCAGCCGGACGTTGGAGAGCGGGCAGAGGGTCAGCGGGATCTGCTCGCGCACCAGGCGGGCGACCAGCTCGCCGTCCTCCAGGCAGCGCAGCCCGTGGTCGATCCGCTCGACGCCGAGGACGTCCAGCGCCTCGGTGATGTACGAGGCCGGGCCCTCCTCGCCCGCGTGGGCGACCCGGCGCAGCCCGGCCTCGGCGGCCCGGCGGTACACCTCGCGGAACTTCACCGGCGGGTGGCCGACCTCGGCGGAGTCCAGGCCGATGCCCGCGATCCGGTCGAAGTACGGGCGGGCGGCCTCGAAGGTCTCCAGCGCGGACTCGGCGGACTCGTCCCGCAGGAAGCACATGATCAGCTGGGTGCTGATGCCGTACCGCTCCTCGCCGCGCTCCAGCGCCCGGGTCAGCCCGTCGACCACCACGCCCAGCGGCACTCCGCGCGCGGTGTGCGCCTGCGGGTCGAAGAAGATCTCCGCGTGCCGCACGCCCTGCTCGGCGGCCCGGGCCAGGTAGGCGTCGGCGAGGTCGGCGAAGTCGTCCTCGGTGCGCAGCACGGCCATCAGCGCGTAGTAGAGGTCCAGGAAGGACTGGAGGTCGCTGAAGGAGTACGCCTCGCGCAGCGCCTCGGTGTCGGCGTACGGCAGCTGGATGCCGTTGCGGGCGGCGAGCTCGAAGGCGAGTTCGGGCTCCAGGGTGCCTTCGATGTGCAGGTGGAGTTCGGCCTTGGGAAGCGGCATGTGCGATCTGTCCGAGCGGTAGGGGTGGACCCGAAGGTCGTGGACGGATTCATCCTATGAGCTGCGGAGTTTGGGGGCGGTGGGCAGATCCCGGAGGGTGCGCAGCGGCGAGAGCAGCGGCAGTGCGCCGGCCAGGACGAGCAGAGCGGCCATCACCCACATGGTGGCACGCAACCCGGTGGCCGCGCCCAGTACGCCACCGGCCAGGGCACCGAGCGGGATGGTCGCGTAGACGGCGACCATCGAGCCGGCCGCCACCCGGGTGAGCAGCTCGGGCGGGGTGTACGACTGCTTGAAGCTGCCGAGCACCACGTTGACGTACACCACCCCGCCGGTGACCGTGAACGAGCCCAGCAGGTAGAGCGCCGTCCCCGCGCCCGGCCCGGCCAGCGGCATCAGCAGCCCGGAGGGCACGGCGGCGAGCAGCACGATCCGCACCGAGCGCGCCGTCCCGAGCCGACGGCACAGCGGCCCGGTCGCCAGTGCGCCGAACACGCCGCCGACCGCGCCCGCGGAGGCGAGTCCGCCGACCCACCCGGGTGCGATCCCGGCGTCCCGGACCAGGAACAGCGCCAGGATCGACTGGTAGCCCGTCAGCGCGAAGTTCGCGGCCGCGCCGAACCACAGGAAGGCGCGCAGGTACGGGTCGCCCAGCAGGAAGGACAGTCCCTCCCGGACCTGCCCGAGCAGGTCGGCCCGCGCGGGCGCGGCCGGTTCCGGCCGGGCGCGGATCCGCAGCAGGGCGCCGGCCGCGATCAGGAAGCTCACCGCGTCCACGAGCAGCCCGGCGGCCGCGCCCAGCAGCTGGACGGTGACCCCGGCCAGCCCGCGCCCGACGACCTCGGCGGCCGAGCCGCTGCCCTCCAGCTTGGCGTTGCCCTCGATCAGGTCCTCCGGCGCCACCAGCTCGGGCAGGTAGGCCCGGTAGGCGGCGCCGAAGAACACCGAGGCCACTCCGCCGAGGAAGGCCACGGCCAGCAGGTGCGCCATGGTGAGCACCCCGAACCAGCCCGCCAGCGGCACGCTCGCGAACAGCACGGCCGAACCCAGGTTGCAGACGATCATCACGACCCGCCGGGGCAGCCGGCCGACCCACACCCCGGCCGGCAGGCCGAACACCAGCCAGGGCAGCCAGACCGCTCCGGTCAGCAGGCCGGAGGCGAGCGGCCCGGCGTCCAGCACGAGCACCGCGACCAGCGGCAGGGCGATGGAGGTGACGCTGCTGCCCAAGCGGCTGACGGTCTCCCCGGCCCACAGCAGCCGGAAGTCCCGCTCGGCGAACAGGCCCCGGCGCGAACGGGCTCCGGGCTCCGGGGCGAGCTGGACGGCGGTCACGGCCGGGCCGGGACGCTGTGCGAGAAGGCGAGGACGGTCTCCCGCGCCTGCCCGTCGTCGGGCACCGGCCGGTCCGTCCACTTCTGGATCACCGCGTGCAGGTCCGCGGCCAGCTCCCTGGCCTCGTCCGGGGTGAGCCGCAGCCAGGTCTGGGTGGCGATCGAGCAGCCGTTCTGCCAGTCGGGGTCGTAGCCGCTGCGCAGCGCCGCCCACTCGCGGACGAGCTCGGCCTGGCGCTCCAGCAGGATCGAGGCGGCCGCGTCCGCGACGGCCTCGGCGACCGGGTCGCCGTCGAAGTCACCCCTGGCCCAGCTCAGATCCTTGTCGGCGAGCCGCCACCAGCGCTCGCGCCGGTCCCGGGCGAGTTCGGGCGCCTCGGTGATCAGTCCGCTCTCGGCCAGCACCTTCAGGTGGTGGCTCACGTTGCCGACCGCCTGGCCGGTGCGCTCGGCGAGCTGCCCGACCGTCGCCGGGCCGTCCACCTTGAGCAGGTCGAGCAGCCGCCGGCGCAGCGGGTGGGTGAGGGAGGCGAGCACCCGGGAGTCGGAGATCTCCCGGGAGCCGCGCGGTTCGTCCGTCGTTTCGATCTTCGCGGTCATGCCGGGAGGATATACACAAGAACTCTTGTACGACATGCCTTTTACAAGAACTCTTGTGGATTTGGCCGCGAGGTCGCGAGGAGCGGGCGGCACCGGCGAACGGGTGCACCGGCGCCGGTCGGCAGGCACCCTGGAGGAGGGGACTTCCGCCGAGGAGGCACCGAGATGCGGCACGCCGAAGACCCGCACATCCGGCCCGCGGGCATCTCCGCGCACGCCCTGGGCAACGACACGCTCCTGCACGAGCTGGAGCAGCTGCACCGCACGCGCCACGAGACCTTCCTGTACGGCTCGGAGGAGGCGCTGAAACGCCACAGCCTGCGCACCGGGGAGCTGGAGGCCGAGTACCTGCACCGCTTCCCCAACCGGCAGGTCACCGCCGCCCGGACCAGAGCCGGGGCCCGGGCCCGGGAGGCGGCGGCCCGGGTGGAGTCGCTGCCGGAGTAGCCGGAGTAGCCGGAGCAACCGCGGCGAGCGGAGCGAGCGGGACCGGACGCGCACCACCGCGCGCCCGACGGGACACGCCGGGCGCGCGGTGGCGTGCCCGGAGCCGGGCCGTCGGGGAGGGTGTACGGGCAGACGCACCGGACCCTCGACCCCGCCCGGACCCGACCCCCTCCTGGGAGCCCCGCATGCCCATCGCCAGCGTCAACCCCGCGACCGGCGAGACCCTCCAGACCTTCGACCCCCTCGACGCGGCCGGCATCGAGCGGCGGCTGGCCCGCGCCGAAGCCGCCTTCCACAGCTGGCGCGGCACCTCCTTCGCCGCCCGCGCCGCCCTGATGCACCGCGCCGCCGACCTGCTGGACCACGGTCAGGAGACGGTCGCCCGCACCATGACCGAGGAGATGGGCAAGCCGCTCGCCGCCGCCCGCGCCGAGGCCGCCAAGTGCGCCAAGGCGATGCGCTGGTACGCGGACAACGCGGAGGCGCTGCTCGCCGACGAGCACCCGGCCGAGGCCGACGTCGCCGACTCCGGCGCCGCTCGCGCCTATGTCCGGTACCGACCGATCGGCCCGGTATTGGCTGTGATGCCCTGGAACTTCCCGTTCTGGCAGGTCGTCCGGTTCGCCGCGCCGGCCCTGATGGCGGGCAACGTCGGCCTGCTCAAGCACGCCTCCAACGTGCCCCGCACCGCGCTGGCGCTGGAGGACCTGTTCCAGCGGGCGGGCTTCCCGGAGGGCTGTTTCCAGACCCTGCTGATCGGCTCGGGCGCGGTCGAGGGCGTGGTCCGGGACCGCCGGATCGCCGCCGTCACCCTCACCGGCAGCGAGCCGGCCGGGCGGGCGGTGGCGGCGGCCGCGGCGGACGAGGTGAAGAAGGCCGTCCTGGAACTGGGCGGCAGCGACCCGTTCGTCGTCCTGCCCAGCGCCGACGTGGACGCCGCGGTGCGCACCGCCGTCCGGGCCCGGGTGCAGAACAACGGCCAGTCCTGCATCGCCGCCAAGCGCTTCGTCGTGCACACCGACGTGTACGACCGCTTCACCGCCGCCTTCACCGAGGCGATGCGCGCGCTGCGGGTCGGCGACCCGATGGACGAGGCCGTCGACGTCGGCCCGCTGGCCAGCCGCCAGGGCCGCGACGACCTGGAGGAGCTGGTCGAGGACGCCCGCACCCGCGGCGCCCGGGTGGAGTGCGGCGGCGGGCGGCCGACCGGCTGGGACAGCGGCTGGTTCTTCGAACCGACGGTGCTGACCGGCATCACCCCGGCGATGCGGATCCACCAGGAGGAGACCTTCGGCCCGGTCGCCACCGTCTACCGGGTGGCCGACCTGGACGAGGCGGTGGCGGTCGCCAACGACACCCCGTTCGGTCTCAGCGCCAACGTCTGGACCGACGACGAGGCCGAGCGGGAGCGCTTCGTCCGGGACATCCAGGCCGGCGGGGTGTTCTTCAACGGGATGACGGCCTCCCACCCGGCACTGCCCTTCGGCGGCGTCAAGCGCTCCGGGTTCGGGAGGGAGCTGTCCGGGCACGGGATCCGGGAGTTCTGCAACGTCACCACGGTGTGGATCGGCTGAGCCTCCCGGACACCCGCTCGTTCCGGCCGGGTCAGGACACCACCCGGTGCCTGCCCGGTCCGGGGGTCATCCAACGGGCGACCACCCCGCCGATGGCGATCAGCGTCAGGCCCCAGAAGACCGCCATCGGCACCAGCACCGGCAGCAGACTCACCTGGACGGCGATCATGCAGAGCCCGATCGAGAGCGCGATCATGAAGGTCACCACGGTGGGACTGAGGCTGAGCAGCCAGTGCCAGAGACGGTGGCCGAAGCCCCGGCTCCTGCGGGCACCGGGTTCCGTGCCGGTTCCGGCCTGGGCCTCGGCCTCGGCCTGGGCGTCGAGTTCCTTGTAGGTCAGCAGGTCCATCGGGATCGCCTCCAATGCTGGACGGCTGGACGGGCGGGAAGCCTGGCCCGGCGGGGGGTCAGGACGCCTTGCGGGGAGCCGCGGACTTCCGGGTGGTGGTCTTCCTCTTCGCCGCCGGACTTCCGGCGGCGGTCCTGGCGGCGGACTTCGGTTCGCTCTTCGCGTCGGCCTTCGAGCCGGTCCCGGACGCCGGCCCCGACGCCGACTTCGGGGCGGCCTTCGGGGCGGCTTTCCTCGCGGCCGGCGCGCGCTTCCCCGCCAGGGCGCGCTCGCCCGGCTCGCGCTCCCCCTCGGCCCCGGCACCCCGCCCGCCCTTGGCCTGCTTGAGGCTGCTGCGTAGCGCCTCCATCAGGTCGATCACGTTGTCCGGCGCCTCGCCGGGCTCCTCCTCGTGCGGCACCTCG
This sequence comes from Kitasatospora sp. NPDC056651, assembly GCF_042792155.1. Classification (NCBI taxonomy): domain Bacteria; kingdom Bacillati; phylum Actinomycetota; class Actinomycetes; order Kitasatosporales; family Streptomycetaceae; genus Kitasatospora; species Kitasatospora sp. NPDC056651. The sequence continues at coordinate 75,940 of NZ_JBHTWX010000002.1, forward strand.
ACGCCCTCCAGGCGTGCGGTGATCACCTGCTGGAGCGCCTGCTGGTAGTCGTCGTGCAGCTGGGAGAGGTCGAAGTCCTCGGAGAGGGTGTCCATCAGCGACCGCGCCATCTTGAGCTCCTGCGGCCGGACGGTGACGTCGGCCTCGGGCCCGATGCCGACCGACGGGCGGACCTCGTCGGGCCAGATGCAGGTCTGGAGCACCAGGGTGTTGTCGTGCACCCGCAGCACCGCGGGCGACTCCCGGGTGCGCAGCGCGATCTTGGTGACGGCGATCCGCCCGGACTGGGTGAGCGCGTCGCGCAGCAGCGCGTACGGCTTGGCGGCGGCCTGGTCGGCGACGCCCACGTAGTAGGCCTTGGAGAACATCAGCGGGTCGATCTCGCGCTCGTCGACGAAGGCCAGCACGTCGATGATCTTCTTGCTGGGCAGCGGCAGGTCCGCGAGGTCCTCGTCGGAGAGCGTGACGGTCCTCCCGTCGGGGGACTCGTACCCCTTGGCGATCTCCGCGTACGGGACCTCCTTCTCCTCCCGCTCGCAGTACCGCTTCATCCGCACCCGGCCGCCGTCCTTCGCGTGCACCTGGTGCAGCGGGACGTCGTGCTCCTGGGTCGCGGAGTAGAGGTGGACGGGGATGCTGACCAGCCCGAAGCTGATCGTCCCCTTCCAGGTGGTCTGCATGGGGTCGCTCCTACGACATGCCCCCGGAAGTCCCACTGTGCCCGGATTCGCGCGGATCGGCCACACCGCGCCGACAATGGGCCGAGGAGGTCGATGCGGATGACCGCTCGCGGCCGGGAGGACCGGCAGGAGAACGGCCGGGAGCCGCCGCCGGAGCGGTACGGCTACCTGGTGACGTACGCGGTGCGGGGCGAGCCCGGCGTCCGGCGCGCGGAGGTGACCGTGGTGCCCGGATACTCACAGGAGGAGGACGTCCCCCGGATCCTGGCCGCCCGGCTGACCGGGCGGGCGACGGACGCGGCCGCGCTCACCGTCCTCGATCTGCGGCCGATTTGAGCATCAGCAGAGCCTGGAAGCCTTGTCGATCATTGACGATGCGTCAGATTTGAGGTTTTCATGCCACCTTTCCACCCACTCTGACCAGGTCTTTTGTGTCCGGTTAGCGAACAGTTACCAAGAGATTGTTCCGATCATCGGTACGCAGAAGTTAGGTTGCGACGCAACGCGCGGGTTTGTCCCCCACCCTCCGGTGCATCGAGCCGAGGGATACACCGCGCTGGAAAGGCACAGGGCACCCTTGATGAGTGCGGACACCACCAGGCCCGTGACGGCCACGAAGGTCCCCCACCAGTCGGGACCGATCGGACACGGCGGCGACAGCCACCTGAAGGCGGGTCTCAAGAACCGCCACCTCTCGATGATCGCCATCGGCGGCGTGATCGGCGCCGGCCTCTTCGTCGGCTCCGGCGCGGGCATCGCGACCACCGGCCCGGGCATCCTGCTCTCCTACGCGATGGCCGGCACGCTGGTCGTGCTGGTGATGCGGATGCTCGGCGAGATGGCCGCGGCCGACCCGCAGAGCGGCTCCTTCTCCGCGTACGCGGACCGGGCGCTCGGCCGCTGGGCCGGGTTCACCATCGGCTGGCTGTACTGGTTCTTCTGGGTCGTGGTGCTCGCCGTCGAGGCGACGGCCGGCGCGAAGATCCTCAACGCCTGGATACCCGGCGTGCCCCAGTGGGGCTGGGCGCTGATCGTCATGGCCGTGCTGACGTCCACCAACCTCTTCTCGGTCGCCTCCTACGGCGAGTTCGAGTTCTGGTTCGCCGGCATCAAGGTCGTCGCGATCGCCGCCTTCCTGGTGATCGCCACCCTCGCCGTCTTCGGCGTGCTGCCGGGCACCCACGCGGTCGGCGCCACCAACCTCACCGGCCACGGCGGCTTCCTGCCGCACGGCGTGGGCGCGGTGTTCACCGGCATGCTCACCGTGGTCTTCGCCTTCATGGGCAGCGAGATCGTCACCCTGGCCGCCGGCGAGTCGGAGGACCCGGAGAAGGCGGTCAGCAAGGCCACCAACAGCGTCATCTGGCGCATCGGGATCTTCTACCTGGGCTCGATCCTGCTGGTGGTCACCCTGCTGCCGTGGGACTCCGCCGACGTCAAGGCGAGCCCGTACGTGGCCGTGCTGGACCACGTCGGCATCCCGCACGCGGGCCAGGTGATGAACGTGATCGTGCTGACGGCCGTGCTGTCCTGCCTCAACTCCGGGATGTACACCGCCTCCCGGATGGCCTTCTCGCTCGGCCGGCGCGGGGACGCCCCGAAGTCCTTCGCCACCGTGACCAAGCGCGGCGTGCCGCGGGTCGCGATCCTGGCCTCCGTGGTGTTCGGCTTCGTCGCCGTCTTCCTCAACTACACCTCGCCGGACACGATCTTCGCCTTCCTGCTCAACTCCTCCGGCGCCGTCGCGCTCTTCGTCTGGCTGGTGATCTGCTTCTCCCAGCTGCGGATGCGCAAGATCATCGAGCGCGAGATGCCCGAGCGGCTGACCGTCCGGATGTGGCTGTACCCGTACCTGACCTGGGCGGCCATCGGCATGATCGGCTTCGTGGTGGCGTACATGTTCACCGATGCCGACGGGCGCAAGCAGATGTACCTGTCGCTGGTCGCCGCAGCCATCGTGCTGGCGGCCTCGGCCGTGGTGGGCCGACGGCGGCGGGCCGCGGTGGCGGCGGGCTCCTGACCCGCCCGCCCCGCGCGTGAACGCCGGGCCCGGGAGCCGATGCGGAGGCTCCCGGGCCCGGCGCCGTTCCGCGGCCGGACCGGACGGCCGGACCGGACGGGCGGACCAACGGGCCGGAGCGTCCGGCCCGGACCGCCGGGCTGGACCGCCGGGCTGGACCACCCCGCCCCGTTTGACCGAGGTCTGCCAAGGGGGATACCAGGGCAACGACGCTCCCCCCACGAGCGCCCCCACCCTCCCCGGGAGACCCAGTGCCGCCCTTACCCGCCCCCACCCCTCCCCCGCCGCCCCCGCCCCGCACGGCACCCGAGTCCGCGCGCCTGCGCTTCGGCCGCCGCCTGCGACACTGGCGCGAGGCCCGCGGCCTCAGCCAGGCCGAGTTCGGCCGGCTGCTCGGCTACCACGACTCCCTGATCAGCCGGGTGGAGAACGCCCGCCGCTGGCCACCGCCCGGGATGCCCGCCCGGGCCGATGAACTCCTCCTCGCCGACGGCGAGCTGGCGGGGCTCTGGCAGGCCGTCCAGCGGGAACGCGAACGGCTCGGCGAACGCGCCGCCGCCCGGCCGCCGCTCGCCGCCGCCGCCCCACCGGATCCCGCCACCGTCGAGGTGCTCGCCCACCTGCTCACCGTCTACCGCGCCGCCGCGGGCCGGATCGGCGGCGAGGAGTTCGCCGCCGCCCTGGAGCACCACGCCCACACCCTGCTCGGCCGGCCGCGCTCCGACCCGCGCGAACACCTCACCGCCGGCCGCTCGCTCGCCGCCCAGTACGCCGAGCTCGCCGGCTGGGCCCACTTCGAGGGCGACCGCCACGCCCGCGCGCTCAGCTGGTACGCCACCGGCCTGGAACGGGCCCGCGCCACCGGCGACCGGGCCACCGCGGCCGAGCTGCTCGCGAGGCAGAGCACCCTGTACTGGTGGCACGGCGACCCGGCCACCGCGCTCGCCCTGGCCGAGGCCGCCTGGGCCGCCTCCCCTCCGCTGCCGGGGCTGCGCGCCTGGTCCGCCGTCGCCCAGGCCCACGCCCACGCGCTGGCCGGCCGGGCCCCGCAGGTGCGCCGGACGCTCGCGGACGCCCGGCGGCTGACCGACGCCGCGCTGCGCTCCGGCGAACCGACGCCCTGGTCGGCGCGGGCCGACCTGGTGCTGGCCGTGGCACACGGCACCTGCCACCGGGACCTCGCCGTCCGCACCGGGCGCACCGTCCACGCCCGCATCGCGGCGGCCCGGCTGGAGGACGCGCTGCGACTCCTCGACCCCGCCGCCCGTCCGCGCGACCACGCCCTGATCACCGCCCGCCTCGCCGGCGCCCACGCCCTCGCCGGCCGGGCCGAGGCCGCCGCCGCCCTGCTCGCCCGGCTGCCCCCGCACGCCACCGGCCGGATCGCCCGGGAGCGGCGGCGGGCCGAGGAGTGGCTGCACCGGTGAACCTCCCGACGGAGCGGGCGCAGTCGGCTCACCGGCCGCAAGCGGTCCACCGGCCGCAACCAGTCCACCGGCCGTAGCCGGCCCACCGCGCGGCAACGGGGCCGGCCACCACCCGCGGGGGGTGGTGGCCGGCCCTGCCGCACCGCTGCCGTCGGCGCCTCCGGGGAGGCTCAGAGGCGGGCCGCCGCCGCGGCGATGGCGGACGCGTAGGTGCTCACCTGGGTGTAGACGCCCGGGTAGCCCGCGCGGGCGCAGCCGTTGCCCCAGCTGACGATGCCGACCTGGACCCAGCGCCCAGCCGCGTCCTGGCGCACCATCGGGCCGCCGGAGTCACCCTGGCAGGTGTCGACGCCGCCCTGGGCGACGTAACCGGCGCAGAGCGAGCCGGCGGCGTTCAGGCCCGGGTAGGCGCGGGCGCAGGCCACGTCGTCGACGAACGGCACGGTGGCCTTGAGCAGGTACCGCTGCTGAGCGCCGCCCTCGCGCGCCGCACCCCAGCCCATGATGGTGAAGGTGCCGCTGTCGTAGGCGGTGGAGGTGGCGATCGGCAGGGTGCTGACCAGGCTGCTGTTCACCGGCGAGGCCAGCTTGATCAACGCCCAGTCGTCGCCGTTCTCGGCGCCGGTGAAGGCGGGCGACTGGTAGACGTACGAGGAGCGGGCCTTGACCGCACTGCCGCTGTTCAGGTCGACCGCCCCGAAGGTGGCGGTGATGGTGCTGTCGGCGCCGGTGCCGTCGACGCAGTGGGCCGCGGTGAGCACGATCTGCGAGGTGTAGAGCGCGCCGCCGCAGCCCATCGAGAGCCGCGCCATGAACGGGAACTCGCCCTGCGCCGCACGGGTGCCGCCGACCACGGAGGGGGATGGCGCGGGCGATGCGGCGGCGGGCAGCACCAGCAGGCCGACGCCGAGTGCCAGACCTGACAACAGGCTGACCATTCGGCCGAGTTGACGCTTCATCGGGCTCCTCCTTGACAGGTGGGGGAGCACCGAGGCTGGCCCAGTGGGCGGCACGGCGGGAGGGGCTGGGCCTTGCCGCCCGAAACTGGCAGGAACACGGCAATGAGGGGTTCCGGGCCCGACGACCCGGCGGTGGCCGCGGAATCCGCGCACGACCACCCCCGGATCCGTGACCGTCCGCTCACGCTGCGCCGAGATCCCGCCCGCACGCGTGTGAGCCCGCCCACAGGGGGTTCGCCATCCACGATCCCCGATAGTGGATGCCCGCCCCGCCACCCCCTCCCCGGCCCGGCGCGGGCGCCCCGGCCGCCCCGGTCGGGACCGCGCCCCGCCTGAAGAGCGCAGGCCATCACGCCCGGCGCCCTTGCGTTCCGCCTCCCGCTCGCGACGTCGACCCCACATGGATAATACGGACAAATATCACCAATTAAGCCGTCGGGCCTCGCCGCGGCCGCCCCGCGGCCACTACCCGGCGTAGTAGCGATCGCCTTTGCCACCCGCCCCCGGCCCTGCCAAGAATGGCCCGTCGCCAGGCAGCGCCGGCCGGCCACGTCCGCCGCGCAGCCCGTCCGCCCCCGCCGCTTCCGCCGGGGCGAAACGGCCGTCCAGGGCGGCCGCACGGTCCCCGCTCACCCGGGTGCCACGCGATGCCCCGCCCCCGGTGCCACCGGCACGGCCCCCGACGGAGAAGGAACGTCCGCTTCATGCAGCTCAGCCATGCCCGCCGCAACTCCCTGATCACCGGCGTCGCCACCCTCGTGCTCTCCGGCGCCGCCACGGCCGCCCTCGCCATCCCCCAGGCCGGGAACCCGGCCGAGGCCGCCCCCGCGGCCCCCGCGGCCGCCGTCTCGCTGAACGAGCAGCCGGTCGCCGACCAGGGCCAGGCCGACACCGCCGCCGCCGAGCAGGCCGCCCAGGAGGCCCAGGCGAAGGCGGAGGCGGACGCCGCCGCCCAGGCCGAGGCGCGGGCCCAGGCGGACGCCAAGGCCAAGGCCGACGCCGAGGCCGCCGCCTCCCGCTCGCAGGAGCGCCAGAACCTCGACAGCGCGCCGGCCGGCTACTCCGGCACCCCGCAGCAGATCGCCGCGCAGATCGTCCCGGCCGGCCAGCTCCAGTGCTTCAGCAACATCGTGTTCCGCGAGAGCAGCTGGAACCCGCTCGCGGTCAACGCCTCCTCCGGCGCCTACGGCCTGGTCCAGGCGCTGCCCGGCTCCAAGATGGCCTCCGCCGGCGCCGACTGGCGCACCAATCCGGCCACCCAGATCAAGTGGGGCCTGAACTACATGAACACCCGCTACGGCAGCCCCTGCGCCGCCTGGTCGTTCTGGCAGTCCCACCACTGGTACTGAGCCGGCCCGGCCCCCTGGGCCCGCGACGCACCCCGCGTCGCGGGCCCCGACGTGTATCGCCGCAGGTCGGAGCCCGTGGACGCGGCCGGAAGGCGACGTGAAGATATGGCGCACGCCCGGACGATTTGCCACTGATTGCTCCGAATCACCCACCGTCGCGGCTTTGCCACCGTTCGCAGTCCCTCTTACGCTCCGGCGTCATGCGCTCACCCCTGATCAGCGTCGTGCTCCCCGCCTACGACCGGCACGAACAGCTCGCCGACTGCCTGGACTCGCTGCTCGCGCAGTCCCCGGCCGACGTCGAGGTGATCGTGGTCGCCGACCGCTCCCCCGAGACCGCGGCCGGACTCGCCGAGGCGTACGCGGCGCGGCACCCGCGGGTGTCGGTGCTGCGCCTGAACGCGGCGGTCGGGGTCGGGGCGAGCCGCAACGCCGGGGCCGCCCGGGCCACCGGCGAGTACCTGCTGTTCCTCGACGCCGACCACCTGCTGCCCCGGGACGCCCTGCGCACGATCGCCGACCGGCTGAAGCGGACCGGCCCGGTGGACGTACTGCTGTTCGGCCACTCCCGCCGGCACCGGGACCGCGACTGGCCCGGCGGGGCGGAGGCGCTGCTCGCCGAGGCCGGCCCCGAGCCGTTCGCCCCCTTCGACCGGCCGGCGCTGTTCGGCGCCCCGCCGCTGGTCTGGGACCGGCTGATCCGCCGCGGCCACTGGGCGGAACTCGGCCTGGCCTTCCCACCCGGCCGCTACGAGGAGGTGCCGGTCGCGCACGCCGCGCTGCTCGGCGCCCGGAAGGCCGCCGTGCTGGCGCGCGAGTGCGTCCAGCTGCGCCGCCGGGAGACCGTCCACCCGGCGGGCGGCCCGGGCAGCAGCGTCTTCGACCTGTTCGAGCAGTACGAGCGCAGCTTCGCCCTGCTGACGGACCAGCCGCACCTGTACGCGGTGCGCGAAGCGCTGTTCGTCCGGATGATCCGGCACTACCTGTTCGTCCTCGACCTGGCCGGCTGTGTCACCCGCGCCGAGCGCCCGCAGTTCTTCCACCGGGCCGCCGAGCACCACCGCCGCTTCCAGCCGCCCGGCCACCGCAGGCCGGGCGGCCGCGAGGGGATCAAGTTCTCGCTGCTGGCGGGCGGCGCCTACCCGGCCTTCGAGGTGGCCAAGCTCTCCCACATCGCGCGCGGCACGCTCACCGGACGGAAGTGACCGCCCTCGGGCCGGGCGCTCGGCCGCCCGCGTCCACGGCCGCGGATCCGTCGACCGCGACCGCGACCGCGACCGCCGAGGGTGCCACATGACACTCCGTCGGCGGTACCCCCGTCGCGCCCGGTACCCGACGGGCCGAGCGCCTGCCATCATCGGCGGAGCCGTCGCCGCACCCGCCCGGGAGGTCCCTGGTGAGCCGTCCGTCCGCCGTCCCCGGGGCCGCGTTGGCCCACGAGCTGGCCACCGCGCTGCGCGGCGAGGTCCGCTTCGGTGCCGCCGAGCGCACCGTCTACAGCCAGGACGCCTCCAACTACCGGCAGTTGCCGCTCGGCGTGGTCAAGCCCGCCGACCTCGACGACGTGCGCACCGCGCTGGCGCTGTGCCGCGAGTACCGGGTGCCGGTGGTGGCGCGCGGCGCCGGGACCAGCATCGGCGGGCAGGCGATCGGCCCGGGCGCGGTGGTGCTGGACTTCCGCCGCCACCTCGGCGCGGTGCTGGACCTCGACCCGGAGGCCCGCACCGCACGCGTCCAGCCCGGCACCGTCCTGGACGACCTCCAGCGCGCCGCCCGGCCGTACGGGCTGCGCTTCGGCCCGGACCCGTCCACGCACAGCCGGTGCACCCTCGGCGGCATGATCGGCAACGACTCCTGCGGCTCGCACTCGCTCGCCTGGGGGCGCACCGCCGACAACGTCGAGCGGCTGGAGCTGCTGCTCGCGGACGGCACCGAGCTGACCGTCGGCGGGCGGCTCAGCCCCCGGGAGCGCGCCGCGCTCGCCGAGCTGCCCGGGCGGGTCGGCCAACTCCACAGCCGGATCCAGGAGTTCACCGACGGCAACCTCGCCGTCATCCGGCGGGGCATGCCCGAACTGCCGCGCCGCACCTCCGGCTACCCGCTGGACGCACTGCTGCCCGAGCGCGGCCACGACCTGGCCCGGGCGCTCACCGGCACCGAGGGCACCTGCGCGCTGCTGCTCGGCGCCACCGTCCGCCTGGTCGAGGACCCGCCCGCCCGCGCCCTGGTGGTCGCCGGCTACCCCGACGAGGGCGCCGCCGCCGACGCCGTCCCGGCACTGCTGCCGTACGGGCCGCTGACCGCCGAGGGCATGGCGGCCGACCTGATCGCCGCGCTGCTCGCCTCCGGCCGCCGACCGCCCGCGCTGGACCGGCTGCCGGCCGGCGAGTGCTGGCTGTTCCTGGAGACCGGCGGTGCCACCCCCCGGGAGGCCTACCAGGCCGCCCGCCGGCTCGCCGACGCGGTGCGCCGGGAGCGCACGGCCGCCGTCGCCCTGGTCACCGACCCGGCCGAGCAGCGCCAGCTGTGGGCCGTCCGGGAGGCGGGCGCCGGGATCGTCACCCGGCTGCCCGGGGGCGGCGCGGCCTGGCCCGGCTGGGAGGACTCCGCCGTCCCGCCCGAGCGGCTCGGCGACTACCTGCGGGACCTGCGCGCCCTGCTGCGCCGGCACAGCCTGCACGGCGTCCCGTACGGGCACTTCGGCGACGGCTGCGTGCACCTGCGGATCGACTTCCCGCTGGAGGAGCCCCAAGGGGTGCTGGTCTTCCGGGAGTTCCTGGAGCAGGCCGCCGATCTCGCGGTCTCGTACGGCGGTTCGCTCTCCGGCGAGCACGGCGACGGACAGGCCCGGGCCGAGCTGCTGCCGCGCATGTACCCGCCCGAAGTCATCGCCCTGTTCGGCGAGTTCAAGCGGATCTGGGACCCGGAGAACCTGCTGAACCCGGGCGCCCTGGTCGATCCCCGGCCGCTCGACGCCGACCTGCGCTTCGTCACCGCCCCGGGCCGCACCCTGCCCCTGGCCCTCCCGTACGAACAGGACGGCGGCAGCCTGGCCAAGGCGGTGCACCGCTGCGTGGGCGTCGCCAAGTGCGTGGCCCCCGGCAGCGGGGTGATGTGCCCGAGCTACCTGGCCACCGGCGAGGAGCGGCACTCCACCCGGGGGCGGGCCCGGCTGCTCGCCGAGATGCTGCGCGGGGCGGGGACACCTCCCGGCCGCCGGGCCGAGGGAGCGATCCGGGACGGCTGGCGGTCGGAGGAGGTCCGGGAGGCGCTGGACCTCTGCCTGAGCTGCAAGGGCTGTGCGAGCGACTGCCCGGTCCACGTCGACATGGCCACCTACAAGTCCGAGTTCCTGCACCAGCACTACCGGCACCGGCCGCGCCCGCTCGCGCACTACTCGATGGGCCGGCTGCCGCTCTGGCTGCGGGCCGCGGCACTCGCGCCGGGGGCCGCCAACACGCTCGCCCGCTCCCGGGCCGGCGGGCTGGTCAAGCGGCTCGGCGGGATCGACCCGCGCCGGGTGCTGCCGGTGTTCCCGCCGCAGACCTTCACCGCCTGGTACCGGCGGCACCGCGCCACGCACCCGGCCCCGGCGGGCGCCCGGCCGGTGATCCTGTGGCCGGACACCTTCTCCGAGCACCTCCAGCCGAACGTGCCGCGTGCCGCCGTCGAGGTGCTGGAACACCTGGGCTTCGACGTCCGGCTGCCCTCGGGCCCGGTCTGCTGCGGCCTCACCTGGTACTCCACCGGCCAACTCGGCACCGCACGCCGGGTGTTGCGGCGCAGCCTGCGGGTGCTGGCGGCGGACGGGCTCCAGGCCGACACCCCCGTGATCGGCCTGGAGCCGAGCTGCACCGCGACCCTGCGCGAGGACCTGCCCCGGCTGCTCGGCGCGGAGGGCCGCCCGCTCGCCGACCGCACCCGCACCTTCGCCGAGTTCCTCGACGAGTACGCCCCGGACGCCCCGCTCCCCCGGGCCCGGCTGGACGCCCTCACCCAGACCCACTGCCACCAGCACGCGGTGCTCGGCAGCGCCGCCGACCGCCGGGTGGAGGCCCGGCTCGGCCTCGACAACCGGGTACTGGAAGCGGGTTGCTGCGGCCTGGCGGGAAACTTCGGCTTCGAGCGAGGGCACTTCGAGGTGTCCGAGGCCATCGCGGAACGGGTCCTGCTGCCCGAGCTCCGCGCCGCCGGGCCCGGGACGGTGGTCCTGGCGGACGGCTTCAGCTGCCGCACCCAGATCGCCCAGCTCGCCGACGGACGGCAGGCCCTGCACCTGGCGGAGCTGATCGCCCAGGAGCTGCGGAACCAGTCGTAGCGGCTAGAGATGCGCCGCGAGGAAGGCCCCGGCGTGCGCCGCGGCCTCCTCCCGGCTCCGGTGGCCGGCGGCCGCCTCGCCGCGCTCCCCGTCCGCACCGGTGGCCGCCCAGCGCCAGCCGCCCTCACCTTCCACCAACTCGGCCGAACCGCCGAAGAGTTCGATCGATCCGGGCCGCGCGGCCGGACGGTTGACGGCCTGCGGCCACTTCTTCCGGGCTCCCTGGCGGGTGATGCCCCAGGCGCCGCCGAGCTGTTCGTAACTGGCGCCGTAGGAGCCGGCGGTGGCGGCGGCGACCGCGGCGAGCCGCCCGACCTCGGCGTCCACCAGCTTCCAGGCGGACAGCACGGACAGGGCAACCTCGACCGGCTCGGCGTTCCACATCCGCTCGACGGGCAGCCCGGTCGCGCGGGCGCGCAGGCCGGCGGCGAGGGGTTCGAGCGCGGCGAGCAGGGCCTTGGCGAGTTCGTCGCGCTCCTGAGGGGTGATCTCCACGGTCGTCATGATGACAACCATAGTTACCAAAACCGAAGTCGACAACCATAGTTACCGGCGAAATCGGCCCACCAGGCTCGAATCCCGCCGCTCCGGCGCGAACGGAGTCCCCGAGGCGAGCCCCCGCCGGCCGACCACCAGGGCCTCCCCCAGGAAGCCGACACCGATGGACAGCTGGACCGGGCGGGCGTCCGCGGCGAGGCCGAAGTGCGCGGCGAGCGCGGCGAAGCCCGCCATCACCGCGAGCGAGAGCGCCGCGATCAGGAAGGTCCGGGCGGTGTAGCGCTGCCACAGCACCCCCTCCCGCTCGTAGACCCGGATGGTGGCGCCGCGCACCGCCCCCAGCGCGACGCCGAGCACGGAACCCGCCATGATCCAGCCGTAGTCGGCCGCCCCCAGTCCGTGGCGCTGGGCGACCGCCCACACGCCGAGGCCGGTGAGCACCACCGGCGCGCCGAAGAGGTCCCGGGCGTTGAGCGGCTCGCCGCGCAGCCTCCGGATCACCACCACCACGACCACCGCGGCGATCAGCCCCGCATGCACCCAGCCGTTCATCCCCACACCCCTTTTGTAGCTCGACCGTGCTAAATCAGCAATTTAGCTCGACCGTGCTATAACGGCAACATGCCGAAGATCGTCGACCCCGTGGAGCGCCGCCAGGCCGTCGCCGACGCCGTCCTGCGCGTCGCGGCCCGGGAGGGGCTGGAGCACACGTCGCTGCGCAACGTCGCCGAGGAGGCCGGACTGGCCATCGGCTCGGTGCGGCACTACTTCGCCGGCAGCTCGGAGCTGATGATCTTCGCGATGCGCGAGCTGGCCCGCCGGATCGAGGCCCGGATCCGCACCCACGCCGCCGTCCTGCTCGACCCGGCGGCCGTCGGCACCGACCGGCGCGAGCGGACCGTCCGGCTGCTCGCCGAGACCCTCCCGCTGGACGCCGAGCGCCGGGAGGAGTCCGCGCTCTGGCTCTCCTTCGTCACCGCCGCCCGCACCCGGCCCGACCTCCGGCCCCGCGCCGCCGAGGTGCAGGCCGGGCTGGACGACCTGGTCCGGCACGTCCTGGCCGAGTCCGAACGCGCCGGCGGCCTGGCCCCCGGCCTCGACCTCGGCATCGAGACCCGCCGGCTCTCCGCCCTGCTCGACGGCCTCACCCTCCAGGCCGTCCAGCACCCCGACCTGGTCGGCCCGGACGACCTGCGCGCGGTGCTCCGCCGCCACCTCGACACCCTGGCCGCGCCGTCGTAGTCACCGTCGCCACGCCGCCGTAGTCACCATTGCCGCGTCGCCGTATTCGCCGTCGCCGCGTCGGCCCCCGCCCGGGCATCGGACGGGGGCCGCGGCCCGCACGCGCGTGACGCGCTCAGCCCTGGGCGGCGCCCGTCGACGCACCCTCCGCGCAGACCGCCGAGACGAACTCGGCGACCCGCGCCTGCGGCAGACCGCGCGCGATGTCCGCCTCGCTGATCATGCCGACCAGCTTGTGCTCCGGGTGGTTGATCACCGGTAGCCGCCGCACCTGGTACTGCTCCATCACCCGCAGCACCTGGTCGCAGTCCTCGTCCGCCTCCACCGTCATCGGCCGCCCCTGCGCCAGTTCACCCGCCGTCACCGCTGCCGGGTCGCGCCCCTCGGCGACGCAGCGCAGCACGATGTCCCGGTCGGTGATGATGCCCAGCAGCTTGTCGCCCGGCCCGCAGATGGGCAGGGCCCCGACGTGGCGTTCCCGCATGATCCGGGCGGCGGCCGCGAGCGTCTCGTGCTCGCGGATGCACTCGGCGCCCGGGTGCATGATGTCGCTGGCTCTGGTCATGGTCGGCCTCCTGACCTGGCTTCCCTTCCCCTCGTCCATCGTGGTCCGGGCCGGTGGCCGTCGCCACCGGGCAACGCGCTCAGACCTCCTCCTCCGGCTCGGCCCGGCCGGCCCGCCCGGCCGGCTCGACCCGCCCGTCCGGCGACTCCGGGCCGCCCGGCTGGGACTTCTCCAACACCTCGTCCAAGGGTGGGAGTTCGTGCCTGGCCTGGTCCCGTTCCAGCCGCTCCTCCGGAACCTCTCCGCTCTCCACCGCCTCCTCCGCGGCCTTCGCCCCGGCCGCCACGGCCGCGGCCGTCAGCAGGTTCCGCTGCTGGACCTCCGTCGCGCTGTCCAGGAAGCGCAGCAGCTCCACCGGGAACGGCAGCACCAGCGTCGAGTTCTTCTCCGCCGCCACCTCCACCACGGTCTGCAACAGCCGCAGTTGCAGCGCCGCCGGGGTCGCGCTCATCACCGCCGCCGCCGCCGACAACCGCTCCGAGGCCTGGTACTCGCCGTCCGCCGTGATGATCCGGGCCCGCCGCTCCCGCTCGGCCTCCGCCTGCCGGGCGATCGAGCGCTTCATCGACTCCGGCAGCGCCACGTCCTTGATCTCCACCCGGTCGATCTCGATGCCCCAGCCCAGCGCCGGACTGTCGATCATCAACTCCAGGCCCTGGTTGATCGGTTCGCGGTTGGCCAGCAGGTCGTCCAGCTCACTCTTGCCGATGATCGAACGCAGCGAGGTCTGCGCGACCTGGGAGATCGCGAAGGTGTAGTCCTGCACGTTGACCGTGGCCTTCACCGGGTCCAGCACCCGGAAGTAGACCACCGCGTCCACCCGCACGGTCACGTTGTCCCGGGTGATGCCCTCCTGCCCCGGGATCGGCATCGTCACGATCTGCACGTTCACCCTGCGCAGCCGGTCCGCGACCGGCATCAACAGCACCAGCCCGGGATCGCGCACCTCGTCGCGCACCTTCCCGAAGCGGAACACCACGCCCTTCTGGAACTGCTGGACGACCCTGATGCTCAGGCCCGCGACGACCGCCCCGAGCCCGACCAGCCCCCCGATGGCCCCCAGCACCGCATCGACGATCATCGCGGCCTCCTCGCGGCCTGCGCGCACACCGGCGCGTCCGGCCGCCGCCGACCCGGACCGGCCGGGGACCGCCGGAGCAACTCATTCCACGCTACGCCTGCCCGAACGGCGCCGGAACGAACGCGGAAAGTCCTGCGGGAACCCTGGGTCCTGTCCGGCCGATCTCGCCGGGCCCGCGACGCCGGGCAAGATCGGCCGGACAGGACCTAGGATCTCGGCCATGCCGCACGAGGCCGTGCCCTCCTCCCCCGCCGACGACCCGGACGACCCCCGCCACCCCGCCGAGGCCGCCGCCCGGGCCGGCGGCCTCACCGCGCTGGACCGCGTCGTCACCGGCTGCCGGGCCTGCCCGCGCCTGGTCGAGTGGCGCGAGGAGACCGCCCGCACCAAGCGCCGCGCCTACCAGGACTGGGACTACTGGGCCCGCCCCATCCCCGGCTTCGGCCCACCGGACGCCCCGCTCGTCCTGGTCGGCCTCGCCCCCGCCGCCCACGGCGCCAACCGCACCGGTCGGATCTTCACCGGCGACCCGTCCGGCGACCTGCTCTACGCCGCCCTGTACGAACTCGGGCTCGCCAACCGCCCCGAGTCCGTCCGCCACGGCGACGGCCTGGAGCTGTCCGGCGTCCGGATCACCGACCCGGTCCGCTGCGCCCCGCCCGACAACAAGCCCAGCACCGCCGAACGCGACACCTGCCGGCCCTGGATCACCCGCGAACTCCAGCTGCTGCGCCCCACCGTGCGCACCGTCGTCGCCCTCGGCGGCTTCGCCTGGCAGGCGATGCTGCCGGTGATCGCCGACGCCGGCTGGCAGGTCCCCCGCCCCCGCCCGGCCTTCGGCCACGCCGCCCACGTCACCCTCACCGCCACCGACGGGGGCCCGCCGCTCCAGCTGTACGGCTGCTACCACGTGAGCCCGCGCAACACGAACACCGGCCGGCTCACCACCGCGATGCTCCGGGACCTCCTGCGCGAAGCCGCCCTCTCCGCGGGCCTCCACCCGAGGTAACACGGCACGCCCCGCCGGGCCCACGCACCGCGGCGCCGCGGGCGGAACGGCGAGCACCCGTGACCCCGGCGGCCACCGACAGGCCGGACCCGCCACCCGAAGGCCCGGCCGCCCGGCGCGAGGGAACCCCCGCGAACGGGCGCCGGCCGCTCATCGGCGGGCCGACGCCACGTCGCGCGCGGCCCGCTACCCGAACCGGGGCAGCTTCCGTCCGCCCGCCCGCCGCCAGACGTCCGGCAGCCGTCGGCGGGCGCCCTCCTGGGTGACCAGCTGGCGGGCGTACAGGACGCCGTAGCCGAAGGGCTCGCCGCCGGTCGCGGCGTTGGCGGCGAGCGCGGTCGCGGCGACCACGGCGTCCTGGTGTTCGCCCAGCACCTCCTGGACGGCCTTCATCCGCTGCGCGTAGCGGTCCGCCCGGGCGCCGGCCACCGGGGCGGCGGTCTCACCGGCGTAGCGGGCCCGCTTGGCCGCCTTGCGGGCCTCGTGGAGGGCGAGGTCCCGGTCCTCGGGGGCGGCGGCGAGGGCGGTGCGGACGCGTTCGGCCGTACGGCGCTGCTCGCGGGCGGCGATCCGGGAGAGTTCCGGGAGGGCGCCGCGGGCGGCGCGCGGGCGCAGCGGCGGGTCGGCGAGGAGGGCGGCGAGGGCCTCGCCGAGGGCCCGTCGGCGGGGGTCGTCGAGGGCGGCGAGCACCTCGGGCCAGACCTGGCGGTAGTCGGCCTCGCCCCACCGCTCCAGTGCGTCGGCGACCCGGCGCGGCCCGCATTCGGCGGGCAGCTCGCGGGCCTCGGCGACCAGCCGTCCGGCCAGCACCTCGCGGTCCCGGGCCCCGCCGAGAGCGGCGCCGAGCCAGCGCAGCCCGGCGGCCAGCTCGTCGGTCGCGCCCGGGGTGAACAGCCGCCGGAAGGTCCGCAGGGCGCTGCGCAACCGCCGGCAGGCGACCCGCATCCGGTGCACGGCGTCCGGCTCGTCCGCCCGGACGGCGTCGTCCAGTCCGGCCAGCACCACGGCCTGCGCCTCGATCCGGGCCAGCAGGACCTGCCCCACCGTGGTCTCGGGTGTCACCATGCGCGCGCCCCCTCGTCGGGTCAGCGGGAACGCCTTCCAGGCTAATCCGGGCCGGGCCGGTGTCGACCGGGCGGAAGACCCGCAGGCTACTGAGGACGGGGCGGCCCGACCAGGGACCTACGGGCCCTCGTGCCGGACGTGAGCACCATGGCATACTCCGGAGCGTGACGATCTCCTCCCACGCGACCAGGGCCCTGCGGGCCGCGGTGTTCACCGCGCTCGCCGTGCCGATGGCCGCGCTGGGCCAGGTGGTCATCACGGGCCGCCCGCTGCCGCTGTCGCTGGTGGCCTCGGCCTGTGCCGTCGTCTTCCTGGTCGCGGCCGTGCCGGCCGGCGGGGAGCGGCGGATGCTGCACATCTCCGGCGTGATGGTGCCGGTCGAGCTGCTGCTCAACACCGCGTTCAACCTGGGCCAGACCAGCTGTTCACCGGTGCTGACCGGCCAGGTGCCCGCCCGCGGGGTGAACCTGCTGGTCTGTGGCGGCGGTTCGATGGACGGGTCGCTGCTGGGCGGCCCGCTGGGCCACGCCGGGCAGCTGGCCCCCGCCGCGACCCAACTGCTGCTCCTGCTGGTGCACGTGGCGATCGCGCTGGCGGCCTCGGCCTGGCTGCGGATGGGCGATGCCGCCCTGTCCGGCCTGGCCCGGGCGCTGTGCGCGCTGCGCGAGTCGCTGGCCGGCCCGCTGCGCGCCCTGGTCGCCCTGCTGCTCCCGGCCCCGGCGCGTCCGGTGCTGCGGGTGCCGCTGCCGGTGTCGGACCGCGCCCGGCCGCGCCGCGAGGACGTGGTGCTGAGCCCGGCGCCCCGGCGCGGCCCGCCCGCTCTCGCGCCTGCCTGCTGATCATCCCTCTCGGCTGATCACCCCGCGTACCCGGCCGGACGGCCCCGGTACGCCCGCAGGCAGCGCGCACGACTCCCGCGTTCACCGATCCCGCCGCACCAGGTGCGGCTCCCGCGCGCACCCGCGCGCCGCGTACAGGAGTTGACTTCCCCATGTCGCAGGACAAGAACAAGAAGCGCGTCAGTGCCCGTGAGCGGATCCAGGAGGCGCAGCGCCGCGAGCAGCAGGTCGCCAAGCGCCGTCAGCGGATCGTCGTCGCGGTCTCCGCCGTCGCCGTGCTGGCCCTCGCGGGCGGTGTCGCCGTCGCGGTCAACTCGGCTTCGACCAAGGACGACAAGACCTCCGCCGCCGCTTCGGCCGCGCTGGTGGTGCCGGCGAACGCCTCCGGTGAGAACGGCACGGTGATCACCTACGGCAAGGCCGACGCCCCGCACACGATGGAGATCTACGAGGACTTCCGCTGCCCGGTGTGCAAGCACTTCGAGGCGGCGAACGGCGAGACCGTCAAGAAGCTCACCGAGGACGGCCAGATCAAGGTGAACTTCCACCTGGCGGCCTTCCTGGACAAGAACCTCGGCGGCAGGGGCTCGCGCACCGCGCTGGCCGCCGCCGGCGCCGCCCTGAACGAGGGCGTGGACAAGTTCAAGGCGTTCCACGACGTGCTGTACGCCAACCAGCCGGACGAGCGCGAGGACGGCTTCGGCGACGTCAACCACATCCTGGACCTGGCCGGCCAGGTGCCCGGCCTGAAGACGGACGCCTTCGTGAAGGCGGTGACCGACAAGACCTACGCGCCGTGGGCGGCCAAGGTCTCGGACGCGTTCAACGACAGCGGGGTGACCGGCACTCCGACGGTCAAGGTGGACGGCAAGACCGTCACCCTGTTCGCCGGCAACGCCGTCGTCTCGCCCGAGCAGTTCACCGCACAGGTCAAGCAGGCGGCCGGCCTCCAGTAGGCCGCACCACCACCGGACCGCACGGCACCACCCGGCCCGGCCGACTCCCGGCCGGGCCGGCTCCTCCCAGCCAGCCACCGGAGTGTGCTGCCATGACCGCCGCTACCACCGAAACCGCGCACCCCCGCAGATCCGCCCCGGACGGCGCCGGCGCCACCGGCCGGGCGCCGGTCGGCGCGAGCCGGGCGCTCGCCCTCCTGCTGTTCCTCGGCGGGCTGGTCGGGCTGGCCGCCTCGGCCGTCCTGACCTTCGACAAGCTCCGCATCCTGGAGAACCCCTCCTACGTCCCCAGCTGCAACATCAACCCGGTGATCAGCTGCGGCTCGGTGATGCGCACCGAGCAGGCGGAGGTCTTCGGCTTCCCGAACCCGCTGCTCGGCCTGGCCGCCTTCGGCGCGCTGGCGGCGATCGGCGCGGGGCTGCTCGCCGGAGCCGCGTACCGGCGCTGGTTCTGGCTGGCCCTGAACGCGGGCACCGCGGTGGGCGTGGTGTTCGTGCACTGGCTGATCGACCAGGCGCTGTACGACATCGGCGCGCTGTGCCCGTACTGCATGGTGGTGTGGGCGACGGTGGTGGTGCTGTTCTGGTACACCACGCTGCACAACCTGCGTACGGGCGTGATCCCGGCGGGCCCGCGGCTGCGGGTCGTCGCCGGGGAGGCGGCGCGGTACCACTGGGCGCTGCCGGTGCTGTGGGCCGCGGTGATCGCACTGCTGGTCCTGAACCGCTTCTGGTACTACTGGAGCACCCTCCTCTGACCATCCGTCACCCCACGTACCCGGGCGAGTGCAGCAGCGCGGCGGCGCCCGTGCGCCGGGCCTCCAGGGCCCCGGTGAGCCGGCGCGCCGCACCGGGGTGCAGCAGGGCGGCCGCCCGCGCCGGGGTGAAGTACCCGTGGTCGGCGATCTCCTCGACCTGGAGCCGGACGGCGGCCCCGGGCGCGACCGTCCCGCCGTCGAACATGAACTGGACGGCGGGGTGGGCGTGTTCACCCTGGTCGGGGATCGCGTCGCGCCACTCCACCACGAGCAGGCGCAGCGGTCCGGCCAACAGGCCCGTCTCCTCGTACAGTTCGCGGGCCGCGCACTCGGCGGGCCCCTCCCCCGGGTCCATCCCGCCACCGGGGAACTGCCACTGGTCGCGGTAACCGGCCTTCAGCAGCAGGACCTTGCCCGCCTCGTCCGTCAGCAGCACACTGCACCCGACGTAGGCGCGCACCAGCCCGGCGAGCCACTGCTCCTCCGTGAGTGCCCAGGTTTCCGTCATCGTGTCTCCTCCGCCGACCGCCGCCCCCGGGGACAATCTGCCGCGGTCCCCACCCGCCAAACGACGGTTCGCGCCGATCCACCCGAACGAGTGGCAGCGGCCGCCCGCTACCCGAAGACGGCCCGGCGGAAGGCGTTGCGCAGTTCGGTGAGCCGCCGGATGTCCCGGTCGTAGTGCACCTTGTTGGTGAGCAGCAGGGCCCAGCGGCCGAGCCGGCGGGAGATCCAGAAGCCGGTGCCGGTGAAGCCGTAGTGGACGAGGGTGCCCTCGGCGGGTTCGGTGCCGGGGGCGTACAGCCAGGACAGGCCGCGGGCGGGGGCGAGGCCGCCGGTCTGCTCGCGCAGCGACTCCTCGATCCACGGCGCGCCCCAGGGCAGTCCGGGCGGCGGGTCGAGCAGCGCGGTGAGGAAGCGGGCGAGGTCGCGGGCGGTGGCGAAGGCCCCGGCGTTGCCGGAGACGCCGCCGAGCAGCCGGGCGGAGGGGTCGTGGACGACGCCGCACAGGTGGGCGCCGGCCCGCTCCTCGTGCTCGGTGGGCGCGGTGCGGGCGGCGAGCGCCGCGCCGAGCGGGCCGTACCGGGTGTCGGTCATGCCGAACGGCCGCCACGCCCAGCGTGCGGCGAGCTCGTCCAGCGGCCCGCCCCCGAGGTCCTCGACCAGGTGGGTGAGCAGCACCGCGGCCCGGTCGGTGTACTCCACGGCCGTACCCGGCGGGCGGTGCAGCGGGGCGGCGACGACCCCGGACCGGATCGCCGCGAGGTCCCGCCCGTAGAGCTGCTCGAAGCGGGTGTACGGGAGCATCCCGGCGGTGTGGGCGAGGAGTTGACGGACCGTCACCACGGCCGAGGGGTGGCCGTCGGCCGGACGCCACCAGCGGCCGAGCGGTTCGTCCAACGGCAGCCGGCCGGACTGCCAGAGCACCCCGGCGCAGGGCCAGAGCGCGACGACCTTGGTCAGGCTGGCGAGGTCGTACAGGGTGTCCGGCCCGGGCCGCAGCCGCGCGTACCGCCCCTGTCCGAGCACGCCGTGGCTGCCGCCGCCGAGCGTGCCGTCGGCGTCGCCGACGGCCCAGACGGCGCCCGCCCCGACGGTGCGCGCCCCCTCGCCGACGAGCCGGTCCAGCTCCCCGCCGGGCACGGCCAGGTCGGGGAGCCGGTCGGCTCCGGGTGCTCGATGGCTCATCGCGTCCGCCTCCCAGGGCCCTCCCGAGGCCCTTCCGCGGGGCCGACGGGAGCCTTCCCCGCGCGGCGGCGGCTCAGACCGCCGGAGCCAGCTCCTTGCCGAGGCAGATGCTCTGCGGGTGGTCCTTGTAGATGCCGAACTTCCGGATCGCGGCGTAGCCCTCGGACTCGTACAGCCCGACGGCCTCGGGCTGCTCGGTTCCGGTCTCCAGGATGACCCGGGTGCGTCCGGCCTCGACGGCCGACCGCTCCAGGCGCCGCAGCATCGCGCGGGCCAGGCCCCGGCCGCGGGCCTCGGGGACCACGAACATCCGCTTCAGTTCGACGTCACCGTCCCGCAGGTCGTCCGGGCCGGCTTGCTTGGCCCGCCAGCCCCCGCAGGCGACCGGGTGGCCGTCCAGGTAGGCGATCACGAACAGGCCGGCCGGCGCCTCGAAGTCCTCGGGGCGCATGACGGTCTCGTCCGGGTCGCCGTAGCGGCGCACGTACTCCTGCTGCACCTCCGCCGACAGGGCCTGGGCGTCGGGGTGGGCGTAGCCGGTGGTGCGGAACTCGACGGTGCCGGTGTCCCGGGTGGTGCTGGTGTTCATGGTGGAAGAGCCTACGGTCCCCGCTCAGCGGGCCTCGAACCGGGCGACCAGGTCGTCCTTGCCGAACATCCGGGCGGTGTCCACGGCGCTCGGGGTGCCGCCCCGCGGGTCGGCGCCGCCGGCCAGCAGGACGTCGAGCACGTCCCCGGCGCCCTTGAAGACGGCGCCGGCGAGCGGGGTCTGGCCGCGGTCGTTGGCGCGGTTCGGGTCGGCGCCGTGCCGGAGCAGCTCCGCGACGGTGGCGGCGTGGCCGTGGTAGGCGGCGAGCATCACCAGGGTGTCGCCGCGGTCGTTGGTGAGGTCGGCCGGGGCGCCGGCGTCCAGGTAGGCGGACAGGGCGTCGGTCTCGCCGGCCCGGGCAGCGTCGAAGAGCTTCCCGGCGAGGGCGATCACCTCGGCGTCGGGGGCGTCGGGGGCGTCGGGGGCGTCGGCGGGCTGCCGGCTGGCGGCGTCGGTCATGGCGGAAGGCCTTTCCGGTCGGATCGTCGGGCGGTCACGGGGCTGCGCCAGCGCATGGTAGCGGCCGCCACCGGTGCGTCGCGCAGCCATTCGAGCGAACTTCCCGGACCCCCCGGAAACTTCCCGCCCGCCGCCAGGGAATGCCTCGGCTCACCGATTCCCCACGACACCCGGCCCGCACCCCCGGCCGGTTCGCATACCGCGCCCGGCCACTCCGACGGCATTGAACGGCAGAACCACCCATTTGCGCCGTTCCATCATCTATTACTTTTTGTCACGATGAGTGCACTTTCCGTGACACCCCCGCTTGTCCCCACCTTCCTGAGGAGCGGAACGTGATCCTCTCGATTTCCGGCATCGTCCTGTTCGGCACCATCGCCTTTCTCTTCTTCCGCCGGGACGGACTAAAGGTCTCCCACGCCATCGTCTGCGCCCTGTTCGGCTTCTACATCGCCGGCTCCTCGATCGCGCCGAGCATCACCGCCGGCGGCGCCAGCCTCGCCAGCCTGCTCAGCGGCATCAAGTTCTGACCACCCCACTCCCCAGTCACCGGCCCGGGCGCGGGTCCCACCGCCCCGGGCCCCGTCGCACCCCAGCCGCGCACCCCACCCGCCCCACCCGCCCGGGGAGTCAAGGAAATGCCGCTCAACCGCCACCTCAGCAAGGGCCGGGCGATCGCCCGGACCGCCGGGGACCACGCCTCCGACATGTTCGCCCCGCTGTCCGTCATCGGCCGCGGGCTGCGCCACCACGCCGACTGGGCCAGGTCCCGCTGGCAGGACACCCCGAAGGAGCGCCGCGGCCCGACGCTGTTCCTGGCCGCCGCCATGGCGATCGGCGTCTACCTGCTGCCGCACGGCCTGCTGTTCGCCCTGGTCGCCCTGATGGCCAGCGCCGCCTGGGCCGGCCGCTCGCCCAAGGCGCCGGCCGCGCCCGCCGGACCGGACGTCGCCGACGTCAAGCTGGGCGCCCTCTACGCGGCCCTCACCCCCTACCTGTGCGGCCCCGAGGACGCCAACCCGCTGTACCACTTCGAGGGCAGCCACAAGAGCGCCTTCAGCGGGTGGGAGTTCGACGGCGAGGGCCGGCTCGCCCGGCTGGAGCTGAGCTACCCCGCGTACTTCACCGACACCGAGCCGACCGCCCGGGCCCGGATCGAGCAGGTGATCCAGGGCAAGGCGGGCCGGGCCCGGGAGTACCGCTTCGACTGGGACGAGGAGTCCAACCGGCTGCGGATCACCGCACTGGCGCCGCTGCCCGCCGACATCGTCGCCCAGCGCTTCGTGGCCGCCCCCGGCGAGATCGTGCTGGGCTTCACCGACGAGGACGGCACCGCCCGCACCATCCCGGTCGTCCGGGGCGGCACCACCGTCCAGCAGCCGCCGGTGGTCTGGCGCACCGGCCCGCGCTCGCCCGAACCGCACCTGCTGGCGCTGGGCACCACCGGCTACGGCACCTCCAGCCTGCTGCGCTCGGTCGCCCTCCAGGCCCTCCCGTACGCCGACCTGGTGGTGGTCGACGGCGCCGGCACCGGGGAGCACGCCTGCCTGGTGAACCGGCCCGGCGTGCACACCGTGGAGACCAGCCTGCACGGGGCGCTGGCCGCCCTGGGGTGGGCGGCCGACGAGACCGAGCGGCGGCTCACCGCGCTCAACGCCGCCCGGTACGCCGGCAGCGCGCCGCCCGAGGACGTCACCCGGCCGCTGTGGCTCCTGCTGGACCACCCGACCGAACTGAGCGAGCTCGCCCGGGCCGAGGGCCGGACCGACCCGCAGGACCTGCTGGAACTCCCGCTGCGGCACGGCCGGGCCGCCCGGGTCACCGTGGTGATCGCCGACGACCTGGAGGCCCTGGACCGGATCACCCCCACCGTCCGCGCCACCACCCGGGCCCGCGTGGTGCTCGGCCCGGCCGGCCCGGACGAGGGCCGCGCCGTGCTCGGCGTGCCACTGGACATCGCGCCCGCCGGGCACGCCCCGGTCGGCCGCGGCTACGCCCGGATCGGCAACGGAGCCCCGGTCCGGCTCCAGGTGCCCGCCACCGTCGACCCGCTGGACGACGAGGCCCCGGCCCCGCTGCGGGACGCGGTGATCGCGCTGCTGCCGCACCGGGACAGCCGCACCGAGGCCGCCGCCGTGCCGCCCCGCCCGGAGCGCCCGCCGGCGGTCCCGCCGATCGATCCGGCCGCGCCCGCCCGGCCCGTCGACCTGGCCAAGGGCGAGCCGATGATCCGTTCACGCCCGATCTCCTGACCTCCGGCACGGCGGGGCCGGACGCCACCGCCGAATGCCCTCCGGGTAGGCTCGTCACAGAAAGTCCGCACCATCACCAGATGTGAAATAGGTGACACCTGGGGTGATATCACCGGCCAGATGTGACAAATCGGGCGCTGGTGGGTACAAACAGGGGCGGCACAACAGACGACGCATGTCCCGGGACGGGAATCTTCGTCGGAAGCCGAGCGTTGACCGAACGACGAAGAACAGCGACCACTAGTCCTGTGGGCCATAAGCCCGGGAGGCACGATTCATGAGCGAGCGAGCTCTCCGCGGCACGCGACTCGGGGCAACTAGCTACGAGACCGACCGTGGTATCGATCTGGCTCCCCGCCAGACCGTCGAGTACGCATGTCAGAACGGACACCGTTTCGAGGTTCCTTTCTCGGTCGAGGCGGAGATCCCCTCGACCTGGGAATGCCGCTTCTGTGGCCAGGAGGCGGCGCTTCTCGACGGTGACGAGCCGGAGGAGAAGAAGACCAAGCCGACGCGCACCCATTGGGACATGCTGATGGAGCGCCGGACGCGCGAGGAGCTGGAGGAGGTGCTGGCCGAGCGGCTGGCCGTGCTCCGCTCCGGTGGGATGAACCTCGCGGTGCACCCGCGGGACACCCGTAAGAGCGCCTGACACCTCGCTCCCGCCGCGAGCGGGAGGACGCGAAAAGGGACCCTGGTCACCAGGGTCCCTTTCGCGTTGTCCGCTTCGCGTTGTCCGCTTCGTGTCGGCCGCTTCGTGTCGGCCGCTTCGTGTCGGCCGTGCGGCGGGCCCGTCGCACCGCACGGACGACGGGCCCCTCGGGGCCGGACGGAGCGCGCCGTCCCCCGAGGGGCCCGCCGTCGGCCCTCCGGCCGTCAGCCCGCCAGCGGCGGTCGGTAGCCGGTGTCCGGGCCCTGCGGCCCGCGCGGGCCGGCCTCCGGGTCCACCACCTCGCCCTGGATCACCTTGCCGTCCGGGCGGTGGATGCGCAGCTGCTCCTGGAGCCGCATCGCGTCCGCCAGCGGGTCGGTGCCGGCGGCGGAGGCGCGGCGCAGCACCTGGTCCGCCGCCCGCCGCCCGGCCAGCCGCCACAGCGCCCGGGTGGGCGGGAAGAGCAGCGTCAGGGCGATCAGGTCCGACAGGAAGCCGGGCACGATCAGCAGCAGGCCGGCCAGCACGGTCATGCTGGTGCCGGTCTGCGGCTGCTGGGACTGCGGGTTCTTGCTCTGCTCGATCGCCGCCGACAGCGCCTTCAGCCCGGCCCGCTTGATCAGCGAGCCGCCGATCAGGGCGCCCGCGATGAGCAGCAGCACGACGGTGAGGCCGCCCAGCCACGAGCCGACCTGGACCAGCAGCCAGATCTCCAGCACCAGCCAGGCGGTGATCAGCAGCGGCAGCGCCCGGCGGAGCCTGCTACGGGGGGCCGGACGGGTGGGGGTAGCTTGCTGGGTCACGGTACGAATCCACTCCAAGCGGTGCTCTGCGCGCCGCACGGGAGGTCCGGGCCGGCTACGGCACCACCTGGTCCAACGATTCCCGTTCGGCCGGTGTTCCGTTCGAGGACTTCTTCCGGCGGCCGATCAGGACGGCGGCGGCGCAGGCCAGCAGGCCTCCGACGGCCAGCGTCCACTCCGGGACGGCGCCGACCCGGTCGGCCACCGTGGTGCCGTCGCGCAGCGGGACGGTCGCCGACAGCTCGGCCGCGGTCAGCTCCTCGGTGCGCTGCTGGACGCTGCCGTCCGGCGAGATCACCGCGCTGATGCCGCTGGTGGCGGCGATCAGCACCGCCCGGCCGTGTTCGACGGCCCGCAGCCGGCTCATCGCGAGCTGCTGCTCGGGCTGGCCGGTCTTGGCGTAGGTCGCGTTGTTGGTCTGGACGACCAGGACCCGGGCGCCGCTGTCCACGGTGTCGCGGACGATCTCGTCGTACGCCACCTCGAAGCAGATCACGTCACCGATCCGGGCCGGGCCGAGCTGCATCACGCCGTTGTGGTCGCCGGGGTAGAAGTCCCGGGCGACCCGCTGGAGGCGGGTGATCACCTTCATCAGCTGGGCGCGGAAGGGCACGTACTCGCCGAACGGGACGGGGTGCTGCTTGGTGTAGGAGGCGCCGGGGCCGGTGACCGGGTCCCAGACGATGCCCTCGTTCTGGACGTGCTGGGCATCCGGGCCGTCCACCAGGGTGCCGACCAGGGTCGGCACGCCGACGGCCTTCACGGCCTCGTCGATCCGCCGGCGGGCCAGCGGATCGCTGAACGGGTCGAGGTCGGAGGAGTTCTCCGGCCAGATCACGATATCCGGGCGCTCGACCCTGCCGGCCTCGATGTCGGCGGCGAGCCGCTCGGTGGCCGAGGCGTGGTTGTTGAGGACCATCATCGGGCGGCCCAGGAAGTCCATGCCCGGGTTGGGCACGTTGCCCTGGACGATGGCGACCTTGACGGTGTCGGCCGCGACGGTGGGCACCGGGACCAGGTAGCCGGCGAGCGGCGCGGCCACCGCGCCGAGCGCCGCCAGCGCGGCCGCCTTCGGGGCCCGGCCCGGCCCGCGCAGGCGCAGCGCGGCCCAGGCCAGCAGGGTGCCGGAGAGCGCGACCGCGAAGGTCACCAGCGGTGCGCCGCCGAGCGCCGCCAGCGGGGTGTACGGGGTGGCGGTGTTGGCGAACGCCAGCCGGCCCCAGGGGAAGCCGCCGAGCGGCAGCCGGTCCCGGGCCCACTCCTGGGTGATCCACAGGCAGGCGGCCCAGAGCGGCCGGCCGGGCAGCCGGGAGGTGACGGCCAGTGCGCCGCCGAGCAGGGCGAGGAACAGCGCCTCGATGACGGACAGGCCGACCGTGGCGTCCCAGCCGACCACCCGCAGCCAGCTGAGCAGCATCAGGAAGAACGGCAGGCCGAAGGCGAAGCCCGTCCACAGGCCCTGGCGGAAGGTGCGGCCCCGGGTGAGCAGCGAAAGCGCGGCGACGCCGAGCAGCGCCAGCGGCCACAGGTCGTACGGCGGGAAGGCGAAGGCCAGCAGCAGGCCGGACAGGGCGGCGAGGCCGGTACGGGGCAGGCCGGACAGGGCGGCGAGGCCGGTACGGGGCAGTCCGGCGCGGACCTTGGCGAGCGCGCGGGCCGTCCGGCTCGGCCGGGGCGCTTCCGGCTCCTGGGGCTCGGGTGCGGTCCCGGACCGCTCCTGGGTGACGGGAGTGGCCACCGGCGCACCATCTTCCTGGGGCTTGCTGTTCGGACGCTGTGCGAAGAAGGTACCCCGGAACGTCGCCGGCCCGTGCGGTCAGGGTGACAGAGGGGTCAGCGCGGGGCGTACCAGGCGGAACTCCGGGGCGAGCGGCTCGCGCGGGACGGTGAAGTCGGCGGGTGCCGGTTCGGTCATGGTGGTCGACCTGGAAGCCCGCGCCCCGCCGCTCCACGTCTTTTTACCGCCGGTTCTACCGCTGGTACACGGTGCGGCCGCGGACCACCGTGCGCAGGCAGGTCGGCAGCGGGTGGCCGGGGGTGAGGTCGGGCAGGCCGGGGGTGCCGGAGCGTGGGTCGGTGGACCAGCCGGCCACCCGGGAGTCCGGGGCCTGGACGACCAGGTCGCCGGCCGCCCAGATCGCGTAGCTGGCGACCGCGCCGGGCACCAGCACGCCGTCCTGGTCGCGGCCGATGGCGCGCCAGCCGCCACGGGTGTGGGCGGTGAAGGCGGCACGCACCGAGATCCGGTGGTCCAGGGTCTGGTGGAAGGCGGCCGCGCGAACGGTGCCCCAGGGGTCGAGCGGGGTGACCGGGGCGTCCGAGCCGAAGGCCAGCGGGACGCCGGCCCGCAGCAGGGCGGCGAAGGGGTTGAGGGCAGCCGCCCGTTCGGCCCCCAGGCGCTGGACGTACATGCCCTCCGGGCCGCCCCAGGCGGCGTCGAAGGCGGGCTGGACGGAGGCGGTCAGACCGAGCTCGGTGAAGGCGGCGACGGCCTTGTCGTCCAGCGCCTCGGCGTGCTCGACCCGGTGGCGCAGGGCCTTGACCCGGTCGGCGCCGACCCGCTCGCCGGCCGCCCGGACGCCCTCGACGACCGCTGTGACGGCCGCGTCGCCGATGGCGTGGAAGCCGGCCTGGAGTCCGGCCTCGGTGCAGGCGGCGACGTGGTCGGCGACCTGCTCGGCGGTCAGGTAGGCGGTGCCGGTGTGCTCGGCGTCGGCGTACGGGGTGTGCAGGCAGGCGGTGTGCGAGCCGAGCGCGCCGTCCACGAAGAGGTCGCCGCCGGCGCCCACCGCGCCGAGCCTGCGGGCGGTTTCGACGCCACCCGACTCGCCCCAGTAGCCGAAGACTTCGGGCCCCTCGCCGTCGGCGGCCAGGGCCAGCAGGGCGGCCAGGTCGGCCTCGGAGGAGATCTCCGGGCCGGCGCACTCGTGCAGCGCGCCGATGCCGAGTTCGGCGGCGCGGGCCAGGGTGGCGCGCTGGGCGCGGCGGCGCTGGTCGGGGGTGAGGCGGGCGAGCGCGGTCTGCCGGACGGCGTGGTGGGCGTCCTTGGTGAGCGGGCCCTCGGGGTCGAAGCCGGGCGCCTCGGCCAGGCCCTCGGTGAGGGTGCGCAGCGCGGTGGTGGCGAGCGCGGAGTGGACGTCGGTGCGGGAGAGGTAGAGCGCCGCGCCGCGGGCGGCGGCGTCGAGTTCGGCGAGCGTGGGCGGGCGGCCCTCGGGCCAGCCGGTCTCGTCCCAGCCGTGGCCGATCAGCACCCCGTCGGCCTCGGGCCGGGCATCGACGAAGGCGGTGACGGCGGCCAGGGCGGCGGCCAGCGAGGGGCTGCCGGTGAGGTCGAGGCCGGTGAGCGCCAGCCCGGTGGCGGTGGCGTGCACGTGGGCGTCCACGAAGGCGGGGGTGACCAGGGCGCCGTCCAGCTCGACGATCTCGTCGGCGGTCGCGGCGTACGCCTCGGCGGCGCCGTCGCTGCCGACCCAGGCGACGTGCCCGCCTTCCACGAGCATCGCGGTGGCGAAGGGGTCGGCGGGGCTGTAGACGGCGCCGCCGCGCAGCAGGACGGTCGGGGGGGT
The DNA here is from genome assembly GCF_042792155.1 of Kitasatospora sp. NPDC056651. Lineage (NCBI taxonomy): Bacteria > Bacillati > Actinomycetota > Actinomycetes > Kitasatosporales > Streptomycetaceae > Kitasatospora > Kitasatospora sp. NPDC056651. The sequence continues at coordinate 104,716 of NZ_JBHTWX010000002.1, forward strand.
GCTTTCGGTCATGCCGCCAAGTCTGCACCCCACCGGTTCGCGGTCAGAGCTTCGGGGGTCGTGCCTCGTACGGGGTGGACAGGACGACGGTGGTGCGGGTCGAGACGCCGGCGGCGCTGCGGATGCGGGCGAGCAGGTCCTCCAGGTCGCCGGGGGCACCGACGCGGACCTTCAGTATGTAGTTCTCGTCGCCCGCGACGCTGTGGCAGGCCTCGATCTCCGGCAGGCCGGCCAGGCGCTCCGGGGTGTCGTCGGGGGCGCTCGGGTCGAAGGGTTTGACCGAGATGAACGCGGTCAGCGCCAGGTCGACGGCGTCCGGGTCGATGATCGCGGTGTAGCCGCGGATCACCCCGCGCTGTTCGAGGCGGCGCACTCGCTGGTGCACCGCCGAGGTGGACAGGCCGGTGGCCTTGCCCAGGTCCGTGTAGCTCATCCGGCCGTCTTCGAGGAGCAGCTGGACGATGCGTTGGTCGAGATCCTCCACAGTGCGCAAACCTACCCGGTCGGGAGCACGGGGGGCGCACGCGGTGGCACGGTGAAGGATCGCAGGTGCCAAGGGGGCACATGCCGGGTGAATGTGGCATCGGGTGTGACCAAGGGCACACCCGGTGCATCACGGTGCACGACACCGCAGGGTTATGAGTCCGAATCGCAGGGAAGTGCTGGTTGTGGCCCTGGACGACCATGTCGGGCCCGATCCTAGGGGGATCCTCATGCCTGCTACTGACCAGCGTGTGCTGGGCGCTGACGAGTCTGACGATATGACCGACCGCGAGGACCTCGCGGTCGACCACATGCCGGGCACCGACCCCGGCGAGGCGGACGCCTGGGACGTCCTCCGGGTCCACTGCCCCGAGTGCCGCCGTCCGATCGCGCTGCCGGCGGACGAGGAGCGGCTGCCGCAGCACGCGCTGCTGCCGACCGCCTGGAACCCCTTCGCCCCCGCCGTCTGCCCGGGTTCGGGCGCGCCGACCGACGACCTGGCCGAGGTCGAGGCCCCCGAGGATGCCGAACCGGCCGGCTTCGACGCGCTGTCCAAGCTCCCGAACGGGCTGGACTGGCGCACCCAGCCGTTCTCGCACGCCGTGGCGCACCGCCCGGTACTGCTCGCCGCCGTCGGCCAGGACACGCCCCCCGTGCCCGCGGTGCCGACCGTCGCGGCGCTCCGGTCCGCGATCCCGGAGCAGCGCCGCCGCTCCGCGATGAACGCCCGCAACGCCCGTACCGCCCGTGCGGCCAAGGCGAGTTGACGCCCACAGCGAAGCGCCTCCGGCCGTCACTCCGCACCCTGGAGTGACGGCCGGAGGCCGTAGGGGGAAGGCGTCAGGCCTTCGTGAGGTGGCGGCCGATCACCAGGCGCTGGATCTGGTTGGTGCCCTCGACGATCTGGAGCACCTTGGCCTCGCGCATGTAGCGCTCGGCCGGGAAGTCCTGGGTGTAGCCGTAGCCGCCGAGCACCTGGACGGCGTCGGTGGTCACCCGCATCGCCGTGTCGGTGCAGAACAGCTTGGCCATCGCCGCCTCCTTGGAGAACGGCCGGCCGGCGTCCTTCAGCCGCGCCGCGGCGAGGTAGAGCGCGCGCCCGGCCTCGATCTGGGTGGCCATGTCGGCGAGCAGGAAGGACAGGCCCTGGAACTCGGCGATCGGGCGGCCGAACTGCCGCCGGGTGCGGGCGTAGTCGACCGCGAGGTCGAGCGCGGCCTGGGCGACGCCCATCGCACAGGCGGCGATGCCGAGGCGGCCGGAGTCCAGCGCGGCGAGCGCGATCTGGAAGCCCTGCCCCTCCTCGCCGACCAGCCGCTCACGGGGGACCCGGGCGCCGTCGAAGTGCAGCTGCGCGGTGGGCGAGGAGCGCATGCCCATCTTGTGCTCCGGCGGGGCCGCGGACAGCCCCTGCTGGGCGCCGGGGACCAGCAGGCAGCTGATGCCCTTGGGTCCGTCGGCGCCGGTGCGCACCAGGGCGCTGTAGAAGTCGGCCTGGCCGCCGTGGGTGATCCAGGCCTTGGTGCCGTTCACCACGTACGCGTCGCCGTCGAGGTCGGCCCGGGTGCGCAGCGCGGCCGCGTCGGAGCCGGACTGCGGCTCGGAGAGACAGTAGGCGCCGAGCTGTTCGCCGGAGAGCATGGCGGGCAGCCACTGGTCGCGCTGCTCGTCGGTGCCGAAGGTGGCCAGCGCGTGGCAGGACAGGGTGTGCACGCTGACGCCGAGGCCTATCGCGAGCCAGCCGGCCGCGAGTTCCTCCAGCACCTGGAGGTAGACCTCGTAGGGCTGCTCGCCGCCGCCGTACCGCTCCTCGTAGGGGAGGGAGAGCAGGCCGGCCTCACCGAGGGTGCGGAAGACCTCCCGCGGGAAGCGGCCGGCGGCCTCGTCCTCCGCCGCGCGGGGCTGGAGCTCGCGCTGGACCAGGTCCCGGGTGAGACCCAGCAGCTCGCGGGCCTCCTCGCTGGGCAGCTGGCGCTCCACGGCTTTCGCAGGGGAGGGGGTCATGGCGGTGGTCGCCTCCTCGATCGGGCGCCGGACGCAGGTGTCGGCCCGGTCCGGCGCGGGTCTGGCAGATCGGCCCGACCGGCACCGGGTCGCGGTGAACGGTCGTTCACAGTCGTGGCGAAGGCGAGTATGCCCGAAACCCGCCCCGGCGTCACGACCTGCACAGATGTTCTGTCCGCAGTGGCGGGCTACGGCACCGTAGGGTTGACGTTGTGGCTGCATTCGAACCCGCCCCTCCTCCACTCAGGACCGTCGCACCGTCGCTCCGCCCCGTCCCGGTCCCGTTCCGGTCCGCCGCGGCGGACCGAACTGCCGCGGAGCGTCGGCCCGCTCCGGAAGGCCGGCCCGCCGTGGACGACCGGGCCGCCGTGGAGGAGCGGCCGACCGCGCTCGCCGAGCTCGCCGGGGAGTTGCGCGCGCTGGCGCCCTCCTGCGGACCGGTGCGGCTGGTCGCGGTGGACGGGCACGCGGGCTCCGGCAAGACCACCTTCACCGGACGGCTGGCGGCGGCGCTCGGCGGCGCCCCGGTGGTGCACCTCGACGACCTGGCCACCCACCGCGAGCCGTTCGGCTGGACCGGGCGGCTGCGCGAGCAGGTGCTGGAGCCGCTGGCCGCCGGGCGGGACGCCGAGTACCGGGTGTACGACTGGACGTCGCGGCGCTTCGCGGCCACGGCCTCGGCGCCGGTCGCCCCGGTGGTCCTGGTGGAGGGGGTCGGCGCGGGACGACGGGCGGTGCGGCCGTGGCTGGCCCGGGTGGTCTGGATGGAGCTGGACGCCGTTTCGGCCAGGCGGCGCGGCGAGGAACGGGACGGTCCGGAACTGGCCGAGTTCTGGGCGGGCTGGGCCCGGGCCGAATCGGCGCATTTCGCCGCCGATCCGAGCCGCCCGTACGCCGCGACCCGGGTCGACGGGGTGACCGGCCGGATCGCGCCGGGCACCGTGGGTGAATCTTCAACCAGTTCCTTGACCTGCGACATCACCAGGACCTAGGTTCGAACCAGCCACCGGAACGAACGATTCCGGTCGCCTCGGACCCGGCGCCCCCGGCTTGTTCCCCCGTGAGCCAGGGGCGCCGTCCGGTCCGCTTCCGAAACTCGCTCCCCCGCCGCCCGTTTCGTCACCCGACCGCTCAACGGCCGCTCACACCGTCGCATTTGACCCTGTACGGCACCCTTACGGATCAGCCCCGCGCCGGTACGATTCCTGGCAGGCGCAGTTGCGCCACAGGGGGTCGACGACCACCGGCCAGGCAAGGCGCAGGCGACTCGCCGGCCGAGCCCCGGGCCGCACCGCGGGGGGCGTGAGTGACGACGGTGGACAGTTCCGACAGCACGGAAGGCGGGCCGGACCGGCTCGCCGACCGCGCCTGGCTGCGCGCCATGGACGCCTACACGGCCGGCGCCTACGCCCGCGCCGAGGAGGAGTTCCGGGCGGCCGTCCGGCTGGACCCGGGCATGGCCGACGCCTGGCTCGGCCTGCACGCGCTGCGCAGCGACACCTCGGCGGCCCTGCTGGCCATGTACCGCAACCGAAACCGCTTCGGCGAACAGCGGCGGCTGCACCGACGCCCGCTCAGTTCCTGGTACTGGCTGGGCTGGTGGGTGCAGCCCGTGCTGGAGGACGCCCGCGACCTCGCGCTGGCCCACGCCTCGCACTGGCTGGACGGACGCCATCTCGCCGAACTGGACCGGGCGCTGGAACAGTGCCCGACCCCCACCGAGGACCCCTGCGCCCGCTTCCTGTACGCCTGTCGCGCCTACCTGCTGAAGGACTGGGAACAGCTGATCCGGGACACCGACCGCCTGCTGGACGACCCGCTGCTCGGCATCGAGGCCGGGCTGTTCGCCGGCATGGCGCGGGTCCGGCTGGACATGTGCGCCCAGGCCCAGGCCCCGCTGGCCGCCTCACTGGCCCGCTGCCGCTCCGAGCAGCCGCAGCGCAAGGAGCTGCGGTACTGGCTGGCGCGGGCGTACGAGGGCGCCGGGCGCAGTGCGGCGGCGCTGCCGCTCTACCGGGCGGTGCACCGGGCCGACCCCGCGTTCATGGACACCGCGACGCGGCTGGCGGCCATCGCCGCCGAGGACCTGCTCGCGGACGGGCTCGGGGACGTCCTGCCGGCGGGCGGGCTGCTCACCGGCGGGCAGCCGGCCGGCGGGCGCTCGGGGGCGGCCGACGGCGGTACGGCGGGCGACCCGGGCCTCGAGGCCGACTACCCGGACGACGGCGGGTTCGCCGGGATGCCGGAGTACGGCGAGGAGTTCGAGGGCGCGAGCGGGCCGAGCGGCGCGACGGTCTCCGGCGACGGGGTCACGATCGGCGGCCCGTCCGGCGTGGCGCCCTCGGGCAACGGCCCCTCGCTGGAGACCGGCCGGACGGACACCGGCTCGGTGAACCCGGGCCTGGTGGACGCCGGTTCGGCGGACATCGGCTCGGTGGACGCCGGTTCGGTGGACGCGGGTCTGGCGGACGCCGCACCGCGGCCCGCCGGGGAGCGCTCCGGCTGGGGCACCCCCGCCGGCCCCGCCGCACCGGCCCCGCCGCCCGGCCGCGGACAGGCACAGCCCCGGACCGCCGCCTCGCCCGAGCCCCGGAGCGACGGTGACGAACGGGAGTTGGACGCGGCCCTGGCCGAACTCTCCCTGATGGTCGGCCTGGAGCCGGTCAAGCGCCAAGTACGGGCACTGTCCGCCCAGTTGAGAATGTCGCGACTGCGGGCCGAGCAGGGGCTACCGGTCCAGCCGCCGAAGCGCCACTTCGTCTTCTCCGGCCCCTCGGGCACCGGCAAGACCACCGTGGCCCGCATCCTCGGCCGGGTCTTCCACGCCCTCGGCCTGCTCTCCGGCGACCATCTGGTGGAGGCCCAACGGGCCGACCTGGTGGGCGAGTTCCTCGGCCAGACCGCCGTGAAGGCGAACGAGCTGATCGACTCCGCGCTGGACGGCGTACTGTTCATCGACGAGGCGTACAGCCTGTCCAACTCCGGCTACACCAAGGGCGACGCGTACGGCGACGAGGCACTCCAGGTGCTGCTCAAGCGTGCCGAGGACAACCGGGACCGGCTGGTGGTGATCCTGGCCGGCTACCCCGAGGGCATGAACCGGCTGCTCGCCACCAACCCCGGTCTCAACTCCCGCTTCACCACCCGGGTCGACTTCCCCAGCTACCGTCCCGGCGAGCTGACCGCGATCGGCGCGGCGCTGGCCGGCCGGGACGGCGACGGCTGGGACGAGGACGCCGCCGAGGAACTGGCCAGCATCTGCACCCACGTGGTCCACGAGGGCTGGATCGACGAGCTGGGCAACGGCCGTTTCATCCGCACCCTGTACGAGAAGTCCTGCGCCTACCGGGACCTGCGGCTGTCGCTGCTGCGCGAGCCGCCGGGCCGGGAGGACCTGGCCACCCTGCGGCTGCCGGACCTGGTGCAGGCGTACGGGGAGCTGATCGACGGCCGGGGTTGATCGACGGCCGGGGCTCGTCGCCGCCCCGGCCCACAACCCGGTCAGTCGTCGAGGACGGCGTTCTCCCGCTCCCGGTCCAGCCCGGTCCTGGCCCGGTCCGCCCGCTGCGGCGCGCTGCCGCCGATCGACCGCAGCCAGGCCCAGGTGTCCTCGACCGTCTCGGCGACCGGGCGGCAGCGCAGCCCGGCGCCGAGCGCGCGCTCGACCGAGCCGGCGTGCATGAAGTCGCACAGCTCGCCGGGCGGCAGCCAGATCGGCAGCTCGGTCCACGGCTCGATGCCCGCCGCGAGGATCCGCTCCGGAGCCGTCCAGCGCAGCTCGGCGTCCGAGCCGGTGGCCCGCACGCAGGCCTCCAGCAGCTCGCCCGTGGTCGCGTGGCCGGACGGGCCGACCAGGTTGTACGGCCCGCCGAGCCGGGCCACCACGGCGTCCAGGGTCCAGGTCGCGAGGTCGCGCACGTCGATGTACTGGAGGGCCAGGTCGCGCGGCCCCGGGGCGAGCACCGGGCCGCCCTCGGCGATCCGGTTGAGCCACCAGGGCAGCCGGCCGATGTCCTCGTGCGGGCCCAGGATCAGTCCGGCCCGGGCCAGCAGCGCCCGCCCGCCGAACTCCGCCTCCAGGGCCAGTTCCGCGCCGCGCTTGGTCTCGGCGTACGGCACCTCGCCGGTGAGGTCCGGGGAGGAGGCGACCACCGGCGCGGTCTCGTCGGCCCCGGCCACCAGCGGGTGGTCGTACACCGACCGGCTGGAGACGTACGCGTAGTGGCCGACCCGGCCGTTGAGGAAGCGGGCGCTGTCACGCACCGCCGCGGGGGCCCAGGACCAGGTGTCCACCACCGCGTCCCACTCCCCCGTGCCCAGCGCCGCGAGCCCGCCCTCGGCGGTGCGGTCGCCGGACAGCGCCCGCACGCCCTCGGGCGCGGGCCGGGTGCCTCGGTTGAGGGCCGTCACCTCCCAGCCCCTGGCCAGCGCCTCCTCGGCGACGGCCCGTCCGACGAACTTGGTTCCACCCAGCAGGAGAAGTCTCATGCCCACCACCCTGCTGCCAGGGTGGTGGGCATGGAACGGCTGCCTGCTCTCGGCAGAATCGCCGTCGGCGAACGCCGGGGCCCGTCCGCGCCGCGGGTCAGGCCGTGGCGCGGGTCACGCCGTGGCTCGGGTCAGGCCACGGCTCGGGTCACGCCGTGGCGCGGGTCCGCCCGGCCGTGGGTCAGACCGTGGCGCGGTGGTCGGGGTCGTGCATCTCGCCGACCAGCTCCTCCAGCACGTCCTCCAGCATGACCACGCCGAGCGTGCGCCCGTCCTGGTCCAGCACGGCGGCCAGGTGGCAGGTGGCCCGGCGCATCGCGCCGAGGGCGTCGTCCAGCGGGAGGCTGCCGCGCAGCACCGTGATCGGCCGCCACAGGCGGGCCGGCACCGGCGCCGAGGGGTCTTCCACGTCGAGGATGTCCTTGAGGTGGAGGTAGCCGAGGTAGCCGTGGCCGGCCGGGTCGCCGTCGGTGACCGGGAAGCGCGAGAAGCCGGTGCGCAGCGCCAGCTGCTCGACCTCGGCGGCGGTCGCCTTGGTGTCCACGGTGACCAGCTGCTCGGGCTTGAGCAGCACCTCGGTGACCGGGCGGCGGCCCAGCTCCAGGGCGTCCTCCAGGCGCTCCTGGCGGTCCTCGTCGAGCAGGCCCGCGTCCCGGGAGTCGACCAGCAGGTACATCAGCTGCTCGGTGGTGAAGACCGACTCGACCTCGTCCTTGGCGTCCACCCGGAACAGCTTCAGGATGCCGTTGGCGAGGGCGTTCAGCACGCTGATCACCGGGGCGAGCCAGCGGGCCAGCCGGTCCAGCGGCGGGCCGAGCCAGAGCGCGGCCTTCTCCGGACCGGCCATGGCCATGTTCTTCGGCACCATCTCGCCCATCACCATGTGGAGGAAGACCACGACGGCGAGCGAGATCCCGTAGGAGAGCGGGTGCATCAGGCCGGACGGGACGCCGATCGCGTGGAACGGGCCCTCCAGCAGCGAGGCGATGGTCGGCTCGGCGAGGGCGCCGAGGCCCAGCGAGCAGACGGTGATGCCGAGCTGGGCGGCGGCCAGCATCGCGGAGACGTTGGACAGCGCGTGCAGCACGGTGCGGGCTCGCTTGTGTCCGGCCTCGGCGAGCGGCTCGATCTGGCTGCGGCGCACCGACACCACGGCGAACTCGGCGCCGACGAAGAAGGCGTTGCCGAGCAGGAGCAGCAGCGCGATGGCCAGTTGCAGGGCGGTCATCGGCCCTCCTCCCCGTGCTCGTCGAACTGCCCGGGCGCGCTGGTGCGCTCCACCCGGACCTCGGTCGTGCGGTGCCGGTCGACCCCGGTGACGGTGAGGCGCCAGCCGGGCAGGTCGGCCCGCTCGCCCACCTCGGGGAGCTTGCCGAGCAGGTCGGCGACCAGCCCGGCGAGGGTCTCGTACGGGCCGTCCGGGGCGTTCAGGCCGATCCGCTCCAGCTGGTCGATCCGGGCGCGGCCGTCGGCCTCCCAGACCGGCAGGCCGTCGACCGGCGGCAGCGGGAGCAGCTCGGGGTGGTCGTCGGGGTCGTGCTCGTCCTGCACGTCGCCGACGATCTCCTCGACGATGTCCTCGACGGTGACGACGCCGGCGGTGCCGCCGTACTCGTCGACCACGATGGCCATCGGCTGGAGGCGGCGCAGCTGGTCGAGCAGCCGCTCGGCGGGCAGCGTCTCGGGCACCAGCAGCGGCGGCGAGGCCAGCTCGCCGACCTTCACCAGGCCGCGCCGGGCGGCCGGGACGGCCAGGGCGTCCTTGAGCGTGACGATGCCGGCGACCTCGTCCACGCTGTCGGCGTAGACCGGGAAGCGGGACAGGCCGGTGGCCCGGGTCAGGTTGATGACGTCGGAGGCGGTGGCGTCGCGCTGGAGCGCGGCCACGTCCACCCGCGGGGTCATCACGGACTCGGCGGTCAGCTCGCCCAGACCCAGGGTGCGGACGAACAGGGCCGCCGACTCCTCGTCTATCGCGCCGGCCTTCGCCGAGTGGCGGGCCAGCGAGACCAGCTCGTCCGGGGTCCGGGCGTGCCCCAGCTCCTCCTGCGGCTCGATGCCGAAGGCCCGGACCGTCCGGTCGGCGACGCCGTTGAGGAGGCTGATCAGCGGACGGCAGACGAAGGAGAACGCCATGTGCGGGGCGGCGACCGCGCGGGCCACCTGGAGCGGGCGGGAGATCGCCCAGTTCTTGGGCACCAGCTCGCCGATCACCATCTGGACGACGGTGGCCAGCACCATGCCGACGACCACGGAGACGCCCCGGGCGGCCGAGTCGGGCACGCCGATGCCGGACATCACGGGTGCGAGCAGGGTGGACAGGGCCGGCTCGGCGAGCATGCCGACCACCAGCGAGGTGACGGTGATGCCGAGCTGGGCGCCGGACAGTTCGAAGGAGAGGTGCCGCAGGGCCTTGGCGACGCGGTGGGACTTGGCGTCGCCCGTCTCGGCGGCGCGGTCCACCGCACCGCGCTCCACGGTCACGAAGGCGAACTCGGCGGCCACGAACAGGCCGTTGGCGAGGATCAGGAGAACGGCTGCGAGCAACAGCAGCCAGGCGGTGATCACAGTGCCGCCTGCCTTCCGGGAGCCGGAACGGAGGCGGCGCAGGTACTACCGGACGGATCGTCCATCGAGGGGGAGTGTCACTCCTCAGGTCGGTTTCGGGCGCTCGATTCTGGGCAGGGCGAACTTTGCCCTGCTTTTACCAGCGTAGACCATACCCGGATGGACGTAAGGAGCCCGTTCGGCCCGCCGGGGACGCGGAGTCCCAGGTGGGAGGGCGTCCGGCTTCAGGCCCGGGCGTGCTGCTCGACCAGGTCGCGCAGTGCGCGGGCGTCCGCGATCGCCTGGGCCTTGCCCACCCCGGACTGGATGCCGACCGCGGCGAGCGAGGTGCCGTCGGCGAGGTCGAGGGTGGCCCACGGGTCACCCTGGCGGAAGTTGACCCGGACGATCTCGGCCCAGGCCAGCCGGCGGCTGCGGACGAAGTTGACCACCGTCACACCCTCCGCGTCGGCGCTCACCCGGGGGCGGGCCAGCATCAGGCCGACGGCCGCGAACAGGACGCCGCTGGCCGCCATCATGACCCGGTCGTTGAGCTGCCAGTTCTCCGGGAGGAGCACGGCCATCACGGCGAACAGCACCACCAGCAGCGCGCAGACCGGCAGCAGCACGGCGCGGGTGCGGCGCGGCGCCCAGGTGACGGGGATCTCGACGGACGGCGTGGACACGTGGGTCTCCGGGGGTGGTTCTGGTGGCGGCGGCACGGCTCTGGTCGCGGCAGCCCTGGCAGCGGGTCCGGGTCGCGGCAGCTCCGGTGGCGGCAGCGCGAGGGGCGGGGACGCGGTCGGCGTCCCCGCCCCATTGAACCGTTCTTTACTCGCGGGCGGGCGAGGAGGTCACCCGGCCGGCCTGGTCAGAGGCGGCAGGCGTGGATGTTGGTGACCAGGATGGCCCGGGCGCCGATGGCCCACAGGTCGTCCATGATCTGCTGGGCCTCCTTGCGGAGCACCATCGAACGCACCGCGACCCAGCCCTCGGTGTGCAGCGGCGAGACGGTCGGCGACTCCAGGCCCGGGGTGAGCGCGACGGCGGCGCTGACCTTCTCGGCGCGGATGTCGTAGTCCATCAGCACGTAGCGGCGGGCCACCAGCACGCCCTGGAGCCGGCGCAGGAACTGCTCGACCCGCGTGTCCTCACCGGCGCCCTTGGGCCGGATCACCACGGCGTCGGAGATCAGGATCGGCTCGCCGAACACCTCCAGGCCGGCGTTGCGCAGGCTGGTACCGGTCTCCACCACGTCGGCGATCACGTCGGCGACGCCCAGCTGCACCGCGGTCTCGACCGCGCCGTCCAGCTTGGTGACCGTCGCCTTCACCCCGTGGTCGGCCAGGTGCTGCTCGACCAGGCCGGTGTACGAGGTGGCGATCCGCAGACCCTCCAGACCCTTGACGTCCTCGACGACCACGCCCTCGGGGCGGGCGAAGCGGAAGGTCGACCCGGCGAAGCCGAGGGCGAGCACCTCCTCGGCGTTGGAGTGCGAGTCCAGCAGCAGGTCACGGCCGGTGATGCCGACGTCCAGGCGGCCGGAGCCGACGTAGACGGCGATGTCCCGCGGGCGGAGGAAGAAGAACTCCACCTCGTTGTTGGGGTCGACGAGGACGAGCTCCTTGGGGTCCTTCCGCTGGCGGTAGCCGGCCTCATGGAGCATCTCCGCCGCGGGACCCGAGAGAGAACCCTTGTTGGGGACGGCGATGCGCAGCATGGGAGGTTGCTTCCTTACCTGTTGGGAGGGGGTGTGCTCGGTGTGCTCGTGATCGAAGGTGCGTGGAGCGGGTGTCGCGTGATTCTCGGGTGTCTAGAGGTACTTGTAGACGTCGTCGAGCGTCAGACCGCGGGCGATCATCATCACCTGCAGGTGGTAGAGGAGCTGCGAGATCTCCTCGGCCGTCTGCTCGTCCGACTGGAACTCGGCGGCCATCCAGACCTCGGCGGCCTCCTCGACGACCTTCTTGCCGATCGAATGGACGCCCTGCTGCACGAGCTGGGCGGTGCGGGAGGACGAGGGGTCGCCGGTGGCGGCCTTCTGCTGGAGCTCGGCGAAGAGCTCCTCGAATGTCTTCGAAGCCATGATGGGAGCCACCTTACGGCGTGCGGGCTGACGCGCGGTAAACGGTCCCGGAGCGTGGACAGTCCGTCGGACGTCCACGCTCCGGGGACCGGCCTCCGGGCTCCGGGACCGTGAGGACCGTCGTCAGAGGGCGGCGCGCAGCACCGCGGCGGTGGCGACGGCCGCGGTGACGGCCTCGTGCCCCTTGTCCTCCGCGGAGCCCGGCAGACCGGCGCGGTCGATCGCCTGCTCCTCGTTGTCGCAGGTCAGCACGCCGAAGCCGACCGGGACGCCGGTGTCGACGCTGACCTGGGTGAGTCCGGCGGTGGCCGCCTGGCAGACGTAGTCAAAGTGCGGGGTGCCGCCCCGGATGACCACACCGAGGGCCACCACGGCGTCGTAGCCGCGCTCGGCGAGGCGCTTGGCGGCGACCGGCAGCTCGAAGGTGCCGGGCACCCGCAGGACGGTCGGCTCGGCGACGCCCAGCTCCTTGAGGGCGCGGTGGGCGCCGTCCAGCAGGCCGTTCATCACCTTGTCGTGCCACTGGGCGGCGACAACGGCGACCTTGAGGTCGGCGGCGCCTTCGATGGTCAGCTCGGGGGCTCCGTGGCCGCTCATGTTCTGTTCCGTTCTCTGGGGTCGGGCTTGTGCTCGGCGGTGGGCTTGCTCTTGGCGGTGGGCTTGCTCTTGGCGGTGGGCTTGCTCTTGGCGATGGGCTTGCTCTTGGCGATGGGCTGGCGGGGTTCGGTCGGACGTTCGGTCCGCCGGGCGTGTCTCCGGACTCAGGAGCCGAGGCCGGGCAGGTCGTGGCCCATCCGGTCGCGCTTGGTGCGCAGGTAGCGCAGGTTGTGCTCGCTGGGCTCGATCTCGACCGCCTCACGCCCCTTGACCTTGAGCCCGTGTTCGGTGAGCGCGGCCAGCTTCTGCGGGTTGTTGGTGATCAGGCTGAGCGAGCGGACGCCGAGGTCCACCAGCATCTGGGCCGCGATGCTGTAGTCGCGGGCGTCGGCGGGCAGACCGAGGTCCAGGTTGGCGTCGACGGTGTCCCGGCCCTGCTCCTGGAGCTCGTACGCGCGCAGCTTGTGGGCCAGGCCGATGCCCCGCCCCTCGTGGCCGCGCAGGTACAGCACCACGCCGCGCCCCGCCTCGGCGATCCGCTGCAGCGAGGCCTCCAGCTGCGGTCCGCAGTCGCAGCGCAGCGAGCCGAAGACATCGCCGGTCAGGCACTCCGAGTGGACCCGCACCAGGACGTCCTCGCCGTCCGGCAGCCGGCCCTCCGCGTCCAGGCCTCCGGCGACCAGCGCGAGGTGCTCGACGCCGTCGATGGTGCCCTGGTAGCCGACGGCGGTGAACTCCCCGTGCGCGGTGGGCAGCGCGGTGACGGCGGCCCGGTCGACGTGCAGTTCGGTGCGGCGGCGGTAGGCGATCAGGTCCTCGATGGAGATGATCGCGAGGCCGTGCTCGCGGGCGAAGGCGACCAGCTCGGGCAGCCGGGCCATGGTGCCGTCGTCGTTGACCACCTCGGCGATCGCGCCCGCCGGCGAGAGCCCGGCGAGCCGGGCCAGGTCGACGGCGGCCTCGGTGTGGCCGGGGCGGACCAGCACGCCGCCCTCGACGGCGCGCAGCGGGAAGACGTGCCCGGGGCGGGTGAGGTCGCCGGGCTCGGTGCCCGGAGAGGAGAGCAGCCGTACGGTGCGGGCGCGGTCGGCGGCGGAGATGCCGGTGTCGACCCCGTCCCGGGCGTCCACCGAGACGGTGTACGCGGTGCCCTTGCGGTCCTCGTTGACCTGGGTCATCGGCGGGAGCTTGAGGCGGTCCAGCTCCTCGCCGGTCATCGGGGCGCAGATCACGCCGGAGCTGTAGCGGATGGTGAAGGCCATCAGCTCGGGGGTGGCGGCGGAGGCGGCGAAGACGATGTCCCCCTCGTTCTCGCGGTCCTCGTCATCGACGACGACCACGGCGCGGCCGAGGGCGATGTCGGCGATCGCCCGCTCGACCGGATCGAGGACGAGTTCGAGGTCATCGGACTCGACGGCGCGGGTCTGGTTCTCGGTCATGCCGTGACTCCCTGCGGGACGGTGGCGGACTTGACGCGCGGCTCACGGGTGCTCAGCCACCAGGAGCGCAGGCCGAGCAGCACCAGGACGAAGTAGACGGAGTAGGTGAGGCCGGAGAAGGTGTAGCCGCTGTTGAAGGCGAACGGCACGCCGACCGCGTCGACCGCGATCCAGGCGAACCAGAACTCCACCCAGCCGCGGGCCTGGGCGACCATCGCGGCCAGCGTGCCGACGAAGATGTAGGCGTCCGACCAGGGACTCCAGGACAGGCTGGGGAAGGACGTGAAGAGCAGGGCGAGCGCGACCGTGCCGGCCGCGGTGCCCGCCACCAGCACGAGCCGCTCGCGCCAGCTCGCGAACCGGACGGCGATCGTGCCTCCGTCGCGGCGGCCCCGCTGCCACTGCGCCCAGCCCCAGGAGGCGGTGGCGATCACGATCAGCTGCTTGCCGATCAGGCCGGGGACGTGGCCACCGAGGTAGGCGGCGATCAGCACCGCGCCGGACAGCAGCTGGACCGGCCAGCTCCAGACCGAGCGGCGCCAGCCGAGCGCGAGCCCGCCGAGGCCGAAGATGTTGCCGATCATGTCGGCCCACTTGACGTGTTCGCCGAGGACGGTGAACGCCTCGCCGCTGAGCCAGCTCACTGGGACTCCCCCGGGGTTCCGTCGGTCGGCAGGCCGGACGGGGCGAACAGGTTCGGCAGGGTCGGGAGCGCGCGGGACTCCAGGAGGCGCTCGACGTACTTCGCGAGCACGTCCACCTCCAGGTTGACGCTCTCGCCGACGGCCTTGGCGCCCAGCGTGGTCAGCGCGAGGGTGGTCGGGATGAGGCTGACGGTGAAGCTGTCCCGGGCGGCCTCCACCACGGTGAGGCTGACGCCGTCGACCGTGATCGAGCCCTTCTCCACCAGGTAGCGGGAGACGGTCTCGGGCAGCGAGAATCGCAGCACCTCCCAGCGGAGCTCGCCGGCCGCGTCGCGCTCACCGGGCTCGCGGCTCAACAGCCGCCCGGTCGCGTCGACATGCCCCTGGACGAGGTGGCCGCCCAGGCGGGCACCGAGCGCCATGGCGCGTTCCAGGTTGACCCGGGAGCCGGGCTTCAACTCGCCGAGGCTGGACCGGTTCAGCGTCTCGGCCATCACGTCGGCGCTGAACTCACCGGTACCGGCGGCCAGTTCCTCCGGACCGTCGACGACGGTCAGGCAGACGCCGTTGACCGCGATGGAGTCGCCGTGGCGGGCACCGGTACAGACCACCGGGCCGCGCAGGCGGATGCGCGAGGAGTCGCCGATCTCCTCGATCGACACGACCTCGCCGAGCTCTTCGATGATGCCGGTGAACACCCGGGTTCTCCTCGCGCTTGGGGCGCGGACTCCGGGGCGGCATGGGAGATGACACGGACGGGCACCGGCGCACGGGCGGCGGGCGACACCCGTCACCGGGATGCCCGAAGCCACCGGGAGATCGCTCACCCGGCTCGGGAGACACCGCTCCCGTCGCTACACCTGACCGAGGTCCGGGAAGGCTGTCGCCTGCCGGTGGACCACGGGTACTGCACTTCGTCCGCCCGCGCACGCCTCCCATCCGGACTTTAACCGTCGGTCCAGGAATTTCACCTGGTCAACCGGCCGCTGGCTGCGGACGGGTCGCGGACTGTAACCGCCGGTTCGGATTTTCACCGACCCCGGAGTGCGCTGAACGTCACTGCTTGATGCCGACATTGTGCCACGGACGGCGCAAGGCGGGGAGGGCTTGCGGCTGTGCTCTGTTTCACGGGCTTGCCGGGAATGCGCGCCGGCGTGCCGTGGGCCCTGACGTCCAGGGGCGCCATGGCTTCAGCCGGCCAGGGGTGCCGGGGGTGCCCGGGGCGCCTGGGGCTGCCGTGGCTTCGCGCCATGGCTTCGAGGCGGTGCCGTGGGGTCGAGAGGCGGCACGGTCAAGGGGCGGCCGGGGCGGTCATCGACGTGAAGTGGGTGACCTCCGGGGGGTGGGCGAGGTAGCTCAGCTCGCCCTCCGACCAGACCGGCCGGATCCGCCACATCGGCCCGGCGTACCCGCGCAGGGCCTCCTCGTCGCGCCAGCGGCTCACCACGAGCACCCGGTGGCCGTCCTCCGTCACCGAGCGCAGCAGTTCACCGCCGAGGCAGCCGTCCGTGCGCCCCAGCTGCGGGATCACCTGGCCGGCCAGGTGCGCGCAGAACTCCTCGATGCGACCAGCCAGGACCTGCCCGGCCCAGATTCTCACGATCACGACCACCACCTCCGGCTGCGGCTGGCGTCCCTGGCCCCATTATGAGCGGAAAACCGCTGGTGGGGAGGGGTGGGGGCGGGGATTTTCCGGGCGGCATCCGGGAGACCTTCCGGCCGACCTCCGCTACATTCCCGGTATGACGACCACACCGGAATCTGTCGATTCGTCAGCCCTCGTACCCGACCGGCCGAGCGGGCTGTTCGACGCCCTCCGGGCGGACGCGCTGAGCGACGCCGACCAGCTGCGGGAGATCTACGAGCAGCCCGGCGAGCACGCGCGCCGCAAGCAGGTCGACCGTCTGCACGACGTCGCACAGCGGCTGATCGCCTGCTCCCCGCTGGTCTTCGTGGCCAGCACGGACGCCGCCGGACACTGCGACGTCTCCCCGCGCGGCGGCCCGGCCGGGCTGGTCTCCGTGCTCGACGAGTACACCCTGGCCATTCCGGACGCCACCGGCAACAAGCGGCTGGACACCCTGCACAACATCGTGGAGACCGGTCGGGTCGGCCTGCTCTTCGTCGTCCCGGGCCGGGACGCCACACTGCGGGTCAACGGGCGGGCCTGCGTCTCGACCGACCCGGAGCTGCTGCGGCAGCTGACCGCCGTCGGCAAGCCGCCCCGCAGCGCGATCGTGGTCGCGGTCGAGGAGGTGTACGGGCACTGCCCGAAGGCCTTCCTGCGGGCCTCGGCGTGGAAGCCGGAGAACTGGCTCGCCAAGGACGCTCAGCCGAGTTCGGCGGAGGTCACGCTCTCGCACCTGCGGGACGAGTCGCTGACCGTCGCGATGATCGAACAGACCGAACGAGAGGCGTTGCTGTACCGGTACGAGTGAGGTGCCGGGGGTACCGGCGGGCTCGTGGCGGCGCCCGGCCCGCGCGGGGTACCCGGCGGATGGGCCGGATGGGCCGGCCGGGCCTGGGGTGCCGGGTGGCCCGGGCACCGCACCTCGCACGGTCAGGCGGCCTTGGGGACGTCCACCACCGCCGCGCCGTCTGCGGCCCGCTGGACCGCTTCGACGCCCTTGTGGGCGGCGTCCTTGCTCGCGTAGCCCTGTCCGGTGGCGACGATCTCGCCGTTGCCCGCCTTGAGCCGGAACCGGTACTTGCCACCGCTGTCCTGATAGACCTCGAACTTGCCCGCCATCCGGGCCACCTCCTCGCGGGGCCTCCTGGCCGGGCGCTCGATGCGCCCGCGGTCCGGCTCCCGGCAGCACCGTGCGCCCGGCCCCGGGTTGTCCGCACCCGGTCGGCGGCCGGACGGGTGAAGCCCGGTTCACGGGGTTTCGCGGGGGTGCGGGGACGGCCCGCCGGTGGTTTGAATGGACGGATGGACTGCGTCTTCTGTGCAGTGGTGGCGGGCGACGAGCCGGCGCACCGGGTGCTGGACGACGAGGTGGCGGTCGCCTTCCTGGACCGCCGGCCGCTGTTCCCCGGGCACGTCCTGGTCGTGCCGCGCGCCCACCACCCGACGCTGGCCGACCTGCCGGTGGCCGAGGTCGGGCCGTTCTTCCTGAGGGTGCAGCGGGTGGCGACGGCCGTGGAGCACGGCTTGGGCGCCGCGGGCAGCTTCGTGGCGGCCAACAACCGGATCAGCCAGTCGGTGCCGCACCTGCACGTCCACGTCGTGCCGCGCAATCCGAAGGACGGGCTGCGCGGGTTCTTCTGGCCACGCCGACGGTATCCGGACGAGGCGGGGGCGGCCGAGGTCGCGGCGCGGCTGCGAGCGGCGCTGGAGGCCTGAGCCACCGGCCGGCGGCCCCGCGCCGCGTCTGCCGTTCGCGCGGTGCGGAGCGTGGTGCGACGCGCGGTGGACCCAGTGGAGCGGACCGCACGAGGCACAGTGGCGGCGTACCTCCGCAGGAGCATCGGAGGGGATCGAAATCGTTTTCCGGGTTGACGGTCCGGCCGGTCGGGGCCCTTAGGCTCGCAAGCATGAACGAACTGGCCTGCCTCGTGCAGCAGACGGCCGACCGGCTCGCGGGCCGACGCGTCGGGGCGGTGGTCGCCGGGTTGGCCGGCGGTGGCGTGGAGATCCGCGGAGCGGGACGGACCGGGCCGGACGGCGGCACACCCGGACCGCACACGTTGTTCGAAATAGGCTCCGTCACCAAGGTGTTCACCTCGCTCGCACTCGCCCGGCTGGCCCTCGACGGCCGGGTCCGGCTGGACGAGCCACTCGCCGAGGTGCTCACCGGGCCCTCGGGCGAGCGTGCCGCCGTCCCGGTCAGGGGCGCGCAGCCGATCACCCTGCGGCACCTCGCCACCCACACCTCGGGGCTCCCCCGCCTGCCCCGGGGCATGCTGATGACCTCCCTGCTGAAGCCCAACAGCCCGGATCCGTACGCGGGTTGCACGGCCGAGCGGGTGCTCGACGGGCTCGCCCGGACACGGCTGCGGGCCGTACCGGGGCGCAGCTTCCGCTACTCCAACCTCGGCGCGGGACTGCTCGGCCTGGCCCTCGCCCAGCGATCCGGCGCCGGGTACGAGGAGTTGGTGGCCCGTGAGGTCTGCGCGCCGCTGGGCCTGGCGGACACCTGCGTGCGCTCGGACGCGGAGCGGTCCGCGCGGTCGGCGCACGGGCACACCAAGGGCGGCCGGCCGGTGCCGTTCTGGGACTTCGCGGCCGTCCCCGGAATGGGCGGGCTCCGGTCGACGGCCGCCGACCTCGCGGTGTTCCTTCGGGCCCAACTGGCCGCCGGGCGCCGGCCGGAGGCACCGCTGACGGCCGCGATCGCCCTCACCCGGGAGACCCGTCACCGGGTCAACCCGTTCGCCTGGACGCACCTGGGCTGGCTCGGCCACCGGCTGCACACCCAGCAGGGCGGGCACCTCCAGATCTGGCACAACGGGGGCACCGGCGGGTTCGGATCGTTCGTCGCCTTCGACCCGGAGAAGCAGGTGGGCGTGGTGGTGCTGGCCAACACCCGCCGCCCGACCGATCCGGCCGGCACGGCGCTGCTGCGCAGGCTGCAGGACGGGTTCGCGTCGACGGGGTGAGGGCCGGGCGCCGTTCCGCCGCGACAGGAAGGCCCTCGCCCACGCCACCGCCGTGACGATCGTGCCCACCATGCCGAACTCCCTTCGCTCCGGGGCCCCTCGGGGGAGCCACGACCACCGGATGCTCAGGATCGACTCTTCGCGGCCTTCACCGACAGTGCCGATCGGCACATTCGGGCGTCCGCGTCCGCGGCTGCCTCCACGACCGGCACCGAGCCCGGGTCGACGGCCGTCCAGGCCGTTCAGGCCGTCCAGGCCGTCCCGGTGCCGGGCCGCCGCCAGCGGTGAACCGGCGGTCACACCGGCCTCGTTCCGCGCCGCCGACAGCATCCACCCCGGTGGCGGGGGGCTTCGCCCGGGGCGCGATGATGGCGGGGGCGCTTCAGGCCAGTATGTGCCGATTGGCACTGTCGGCGAAGGCTGCGATCGATCGATGCTGGGTTCCGGCAGTCGCGGTTCCCACCGGGGATCCGCCGAGAGGGAGGGGGTCGACATGGCGGTGACATGGTCGCCGACACCCGTGCGGCCGTCCGGTCCGGCCGGTCCGGCCGGTCGGCTCGGCCCGGTGGTGCGGGTGTACCGACGGTTCCGGCCGCTGTCCCGGCGGGCTCGGCTGTGGCTGCACTCCTGCGGAGCGGCCTTCGCCCTGGTGCTCTGCCTGGCGCTCGGAGAGTGGTGGCCCGCGGCCGTCCTGGCGGCCGCCGCGGTGGTGACGGTGAGCGGGTTCGAGCGGCTGCGTCCGGCGCCCGGGCTGCGGTCCGTACGGGTCCATGAGGGCGGGCTGGTGCTGGTGTCGGCGGGCGGCCGCGAGGAGCCGGTGCCCTGGAGTGCGGTGGAGGCCACCGAGTACTCCCCCGGCGGGCCGCGCGGGGTGCACGAGCACGGGCGAATATGGCGGGCCGGAGCGGGCGAGCCCTTGGCGCTGGCGCATCTGTGGGGGTTGGGCGGGCTGTTCCAGGAGCTGGAGGAGCGCCTCTCCCCCTGGCTCCGCGCCGCTCTGCACGAGACGCTGCGCGCCGAGGGGGGCGTCCGCTTCGCGCGGGGGCGGCTGACGGTGACAACCGGCGGGCTGGTGCACCGGCCGCCGCACCCGCTGGCCACGACGGAGACCTACCCGTGGACGGAGGTGCACTCGGCCCGGGCCTCCGGCCTCGGCGAGTTGGAGATCCGAACGCACTCGGCCGGCCTCCCGCTCACCTTCCCGGTGCCCAACGCCCGTGCGGCCGCAGGCTTCCTGGAGGATCTCCGGATGGCGGCCGTCGGGTGACCGCCGGGTGACCGCCTCGGATGACTTCCCCTCAAGGGCGCCAGCACCCCCACCCGGAAGGGATCAGTGCACCCCTGAATCGACGTCAACTCACTTGCCCGCGAACTACCGTCGCCGACATGAGCCGACTTCGAACAACCGCCGCCGCAGCCACCCTGCCGCTCGCCCTGCCGCCGTCCCTCGCCGCTGCCGCGCCCGCCCTGGCCGCGCCACCCGTCAACTCCGCCACCTCCTCGACCGCCCAGGCCACCCAGACCATCCAGGCCACCTCCCTGGTCGAACTCCCGCGCCCGACCGGGCCGTTCGCGGTCGGAGAGGAAGTCCTGAACCTGGTGGACCAGAACCGCCCCGACCCGTGGGTGCCGTCCGCCGGCCCGCGCCAGCTGATGGTCTCGATGTACTACCCCGCGCATGCCGAGACGGGCACCCCCGCCCCGTACATGACGCCTGCGGCCGCCCGGGCACTGCTGGACGGGAAGCCGGCGGGCAACACCTTCCCGACCGAGGCGGTGTCCGGCGCCCGGACCTGGGCGGAGTCCGGTGCCCGCCCGCAGGGGAGCCACTACCCGCTGGTGGTCCTCTCCCCCGGTTTCACCATGCCGCGCGCCACACTCAGCGGCCTCGCCGAGGACCTGACCAGCCACGGCTACGTCGTGGCGGTGATCGACCACACCTACGAGAACACCGGCACCACCTTCCCCGACGGACGAACACTCCCCTGCGAGGCCTGCGGGAAGGTCGACGGCAGCGACGACAAGGCCTCGGCCCTCCTGGAGGCGGGCCGGGAGAAGGACGTGTCCTTCGTCATCGACCAGCTGACCAACCGCCCGCACCCGGCCTGGCGGTACGCCCGGCTGATCGACCGCGACCGGATCGGCATGGCCGGGCACTCGGCCGGCGGCGCCTCCACCGTCCCGGCCCTGCTCACCGACGACCGGATCCGGGCCGGGGTGAACCTGGACGGCACCATGCACTACCGGGTGCCCGAGTCCGGCCTCAAGGGCAAGCCGTTCATGATGATCGGCCACCCACTCGACAACGGCCGCCAGGACTCGACCTGGGTCACGAGCTTTGCCCGGCTGGACGGCGGGAAGCGCCTGCTGACGGTCGACGGCTCCGACCACGGCAGCTTCACCGACCTTCCGGTCTTCTTCGACGGTCTCGGCATCCCCAAGGGCCCGCACACCACCATCGACGGCCGGCGTGCCGTCGCCGTCACGCGGCAGTACGTCGGGGCGTTCTTCGACCTCCAGCTGAAGGGCATCCCGCAGCCGCTGCTCGACGGGCCCAGCGCCGCCTACCCCGAGGTGCGGTTCACTCCCTGACGACCGCCCTCAGCCGCACCCAGCGACAGCGACCCCCGGTCGGGGCCGTCGGCAGCGCGCCGACGGCCCCGTCTTCTTGCAGTGCGGGCGGCGATCAGCCCGGCACCGCCGCCGAGGCGATCGGTTCGAGCAGCGGACGGGGGCCGCCCAGGGCGCGGGAGACCGGGTCCTCGCGCCGGCCGGCGGCGCGGGCCGGGTTGGGCCGCATCACGACCTCGGTCGGCGGAACCGGTGCGCCGCCACAGGCCGGACAGGTGCCGACGAGGTCGAGGTCGGAACCGCAGGCGGCGTGCGCGAAGAGGTGGTGCGGGCCGCCGCCCTCGCTGGCGTGCCTGCCACCCCAGCGACTCAACTGGTAGAGCGGACCCCAGAGTTCGAGGCCCGTCTCGGTGAGCAGGTAGCCGTGGCGCAGGGGCGCCTGCTGGTACGGCTCCTTGCGCAGCACCCCGGCCGCGACCAGGGCGTTGAGGCGCGAGGTGAGGACGGCGCGCGGGATGCCGAGGTGGGTGAGGAAGTCGTTGAAGCGCTGCACACCGAGGAACGCGTCGCGGATGATCAGCAGGCTCCAGCGCTCGCCGACCACCTCCAGCGCGCGGGCCAGTGCGCACTCCTGCAGCTCGTAGTCGGTTCCCAGGGCCATGAGCGCCAGCCTAGTCCACACCCTCAATGGGTTCAATGAACAGACCGGCAGTGGTAGCGTGCCGCCCGAGAAGGTTCATTCACCAGACTGTCAGGTCCGGCCCGGAGGGAACACCCATGCCCCCCGCACCACCCGGCTCCTCCCCCACCCCCGCGGACCAGCGCGTCCGGCCCGGTGCCACCCTCGCGGTCACCGCCACGGCGACCGCCCTGGGCACGATCGCCTACACCGCCCCGACCGCCTCGCTCGTCGCCACCGCCCAGGCCGCCCACCTGGGCGCCTCCGGCCGCACCTGGATCCTCACCGGCACCCTGGTGGGCATCTCGGCGCTGCTGCTCACCGCCGGGAGCGCCGCGGACGACCACGGCCGCAAGCGGGTCTTCACCTCCGGCGTGCTGCTGTTCGCCGCCGCCGAGGCGCTGGCCGCCTCAGCCCCCGGCGGCGCGGTCTACCTGGCCTCCCGGGTGCTCCTCGGGATCGCCTCGGCCGCCGTCCTGGCGCCGGCCCTCGGCCTGATCAGCCACGCCCACCCGCCCGGCCCCGGCCGCATCCGGGCGCTCGGCGTCTGGGGCGCGGCGGTCGGCCTCGGCATCGCGATCGGACCGCTGTACGGCTCCCTGGTCCAGCAGTGGGCCGGATGGCGCGCGGTCAGTGGCGGGATCGCGGTGGCCTCGGCCGTCCTCGCCGCCTTCGCCGCCGCCGTCCTCACCGAATCGCGTGCCGAGCGGCCGCGCGCCCTCGACCCGTACGGGGTGCTCACCCTCGCCGCCGGGACGTCCAGCCTGATCGCCGGGCTCGCCGAGGGCCGCACCGGCTGGGGACGGCCGACGGTGCTGGCCCTGCTGGTGGTCGGGGTGCTGCTGCTGGCGGCGTTCGCGGTCGTCGAGGCGAAGGTCCGGGAACCGATGCTGGACCTCTCCCTGTTCCGCGACCCCGGCTTCATCGCCGCCACCGGCGGGGCCCTGTTCACCGGGCTGTCGCTGGTCGGTTTCATGAGCTACCTGCCCACCCTGCTCCAGGGCGTGCTGGGCCTGTCCGGGCCGGCCGCGGCCGGCGTGCTGGCCCTGTGGTCGGGCCTCTCCGTGGTCTCCGCCCTCCAGGCCCGCCGCCTCGCCACCCGGCTCTCGGCCACCGATCAGGTCGTCCTCGGCCTGCTGGTCTGCGGCGCCGGGGAGGCGGGGCTGTACGGGCTCAGCCCCGACTCGTCCTGGCTGCGGCTGGCCCCGGGGCTGGCGATCGCCGGCATCGGCAGCGGCGTGCTGAACGCCGCGCTGGCCCGGCTCGCGGTGAGCAGCGTCCCCGCGCACCGGGCCGCCATGGGCTCGGGCGCCAACAACACCGCCCGCTACCTCGGTTCGGCCCTCGGCGTCGCCATCGCGATCACCGCCGCCGGCTCCGCCCACCCCGGTTCCCGTGCCCTCGCGGCGGGCACCGACCGGGCCGTCCTGGTCGCCACCGTCCTCTGCTTCCTGGGCGCCCTCCTCACCCTCGCCACCAAGTCCCGCACCGCCGGGTCCCGCACGAGCCAGCGGCCCGCCCCCGAACCCACCGAGCCCGCAGAACCCGTAGGGCCCGCGGCCGCCGCCACGAAGGCGTGAGAAGTCGGCCCGTTCGACTTCTCACGCCCGCCCGGGACTGCCACCGCGGCGACGCGCGCGGGACCGGCTTCCCCGGCCTCCGGTGCCCAGCCACGGGGGGCACCGGAGGCGGCATGGCGAGCGGCACCGGAGGCGGCACGGGGAGCGGGCGCGCAGGGCAGCGTGCGAAGATGGCAGGGCTGGTGGGAACGATCTCCGGACGGTTTCTGGGACGGTTCTCTGGCCATGGTGGACGACTATCCGAAGCGCCCGGGGCAGTCTCGGCAGGACGCCCTGTTGACGGTGCCGATCGCCACGGCGCTGATCGACGCCGACGGGCGGATCCTGCACTGGAGCAGTGACGCCGAGGCGTTGCTCGGTCACCGTGCGCAGGACGCGGTGGGTGCGCGGGCGGGGGCGTTGCTGGCCTCGGACGAGGACCGGCCGGCGGTGCTCCGGCTGTTCCAGGAGATCCTGGCGGGCCGGTCGTGGTCCGGGGTGTTCCCGGTGCGGCACCGGGACGGGCACTTGGTGAACCTGGAGTTCCGCACCCATCCGATCCGCGGCCCCGGCGGCGCCCCGATGGTGCTGGCGGTGGCCTCCGAGGTCACCACGCTGCACCGGCTCCAGGCGGACCTGGCGCTCCTCGACGGGTTCTTCACCCAGTCCCCGGTGGGCATGGCGGTGTTCGACACCGATCTGCGCTTCGTCCGGCTGAACGAGGCGCTGGCCGAACTGAACGGCCTGGGCACCGAGGAGCCGCTGGGACGCCGGCTCACCGAGGCGCTGCCCGGGATCAACGGTCCCGAGTCCGAGGAGGTGATCCGCCGGGTGCTGGCGACCGGCGTGCCGGTGGTGGACGACCTGGCGCACGGCCGCACCCCGGCCGATCCGCACCACGACCACGCCTGGTCGGCCTCCTACTTCCGGCTGAAGGACCGCGGCGGCCGGGTGCTCGGGGTGTGCGCCACGGTCATCGACATCAGCGAGCGCTTCCACGCCGACGCGCGGGCGGCCCGCGCCCAGGAGCGGCTGTCCCTGCTGGTCGACGCGACCGCCTCGATCGGCACCACGCTGGACCTGCGGCAGACCGCCCGGGAGCTGGTGGACGCCATGGTGCCCAGGGTCTCCGACATCAGCGCGGTGTTCGGGCTGGAGGAGCCGATGGCCGGCCGGGACGTCGAGCCGGGCGCCCCGGACGCCCCGCTGCTGGTGCGCCGCCTGGCGATCGCCTCCGCCGACGCGCTCTACCCGGCCGAGGCACTGCCGGTGGAGGCCGTGTACGAGCTGGCACCGGACTCCCCGTACGCCCGGGCGATGATCAGCGGGCGGACGGTGGTGGTGCCGTCCTGGGAGCTGGACATGCTGAGCGAGGGCGTCAACGAGAGCCGCCGCCAGGCGTACCTCGGCGACCGGCCGCGCTCGGTGCGGATCACTCCGCTGGTGGCGCGCGGCACGACGCTCGGGATGCTGGTCTACTCCCGGCGCGGCTCGCGCGAGTCCTTCGCGGAGGCCGACATCACGCTCGGCGACGAGTTGGCCTCGCGCGCGGCCGTCGCGATCGACAACGCCCGGCTGTACCTGCGCCAGCACCAGACCGTACTGGCCCGGCAGCAGGCGCTGCGCGAGGCGAAGGCCGCGCAGGAGCGGCTGGCACTGGTGAACGTGGCCTCCGCCCGGATCGGCACCACGCTCGACCTCGCCCAGACCGCCCAGGAGTTGGCGGAGGTGGCGACCCCCAGGCTGGCCGACTCGGTGGTGGTGGAGGTGCTGGAGGAACTGGTCCGCGGCGAGCGCGAGGCGACCGCCCCGGCGGACGGTTCGGCCCTGCTGCGGCGGATGGCCTTCCACTCGGTCGACGGCTCGACCCTGGCGCCGATCGCCCGCACCGGCAATCTGCACCGCTTCCTGCCCGGCTCGCCGTACGCGTGGTGCCTGGAGCACCGCGAGCCGGTGCTGGTGCCGCGGATGGACGAGGAGGGAATGGCCTGGTTCGCCGACGACCCGGTGCGCACCGCCGCCGTACGGGAGCAGAACGTGCTGTCGTTCATGGTGGTCCCGCTGATCGCGCGCGGCGCCCCGGTCGGCGTGGCGGGGTTCTACCGCACCCTGGTCGAGCGCCCGTACGAGGAGGAGGACGTGGCGCTGGCCGGGGAGTTGGCGGTGCGGGCGGCCGTCTCGATCGACAACGCGCTGCTGTTCACCCGCGAGCGCGACGCGGCCGCCGCCCGGCAGCGGGCGCTGGACGAGGCCTGGGCCGCCCAGCAGCGGCTGTCGTTGCTGAACGAAGCCAGCAACCGGATCGGCACCACACTCGATCTGCACCGCACCGCACGGGAGTTGGTGGAGGTGGTGATCCCGCGCTTCGCCGACTTCGTCACCGTGGACCTGCGCGACGCGGTGCTCAGCGGCGAGGAGCCCGGGCCGGTCCCGGCGGAGGGCGGGGTGCTGATGCGGGCGGTGGCGGTCGGCGACACGGCCTCGGGCGCCGGTGTGCAGGGGGCGTCCGACCCGGTCGGCGAGGTCTCGCGGTCCGCCCAGCTGTACGCGCAGAGCCTGCGCACCCGGCGCTCGATCCTGGTCTCCGAGGTGACCGAGGAGGAGCTGCGCCGGATCGTCGCCTCGCCCGACCGGGTGCAGCCGAGCCTGTCGGCCGGGGTGCACTCGTACCTGATGGTGCCGCTGGTGGCGCGCGGGCAGGTGCTGGGCGGCGCGGAGTTCGTCCGCAGCCGCAACCCGGCGCCGTTCGGCCCGGCGGACCGCTCGCTGGCCGAGGAGCTGGCCGCCCGCACCGCGCTCGCGATCGACAACGGCCGGCTCTACCGCCGCGAGCGGGACACCGCCCTCACCCTCCAGCGCAGCCTGCTGCCGCAGGAGGTGCACCGCACCCTCGGACTGGACCTCGCCTACCGCTACCTGCCCAGCAGCGTGGTCAGCGAGGTCGGCGGCGACTGGTTCGACGTGGTGCCGCTGTCCTCCGGGCGGGTCGCGCTGATCGTCGGCGACGTGATGGGCCACGGTATCCGGGCCGCCGCCACCATGGGCCAACTCCGGACTGCGGCAAGGACGTTGATCACGCTGGACCTGGACCCCGCGCGGGTGCTGTACCGGCTGGACGAGGCCACCGGGACGGTCGGCGAGGGACAGTTCGCCACCTGCGTCTGCGTGGTGTACGACCCGGTGGACCGCCGTTGCACCGCCGCGAGCGCCGGTCACCTGCCACCCGTGGTCGCCGACGACCAGGGGAACGCGCGCCTGGTCGAGCTGCCCACCGGCGCCCCGCTGGGCGTCGGCGGAGTCCCGTTCGAGAGCGCCGAGTTCACCCTCCCCGAGGAGGGAATCCTGACGCTCTACACGGACGGACTGGTCGAGCGCCGCGGCCAGGACCTGGACGAGGGACTGCGGTTGCTGTGCCGCGTGGTCGCCGACCGGCGCGGCTCGCTGGAACAGACCTGCGACGCCGTGCTGACCAGGCTCACCGAGACCACCGGCGAGGACGACATCGCCGTCATCATGGCGCAGGTCCGCCCGAAGGGCGCGGACCGGATCGCCACCCTGCCGCTCACCGGCGACCACGCGATGGTCGCCCACTCCCGCCGCTTCACCCGCGAGACCCTGGCCGCCTGGGGCCTGGACGCACTCGCCGACTGGGCCGAGCTGCTCACCAGCGAGCTGATCACCAACGCCCTGGTGCACGCCGGATCGCCCACCCAGCTCAGGCTGTTCTGCAACCGGGTGCTCACCGTCGAGGTCGCCGACCAGGAGCCCGAGGTGCCCCGGATCCGCCGGGCCCGCAGCGAGGACGAGGGCGGGCGCGGCATCCACCTGGTCAACGAGCTCGCGCACCGCTGGGGCAGCCGCCGGACCCAGGACGGCAAGGTGGTCTGGTTCGAACTGGAGCTGCCCCCGGGCTTCGGGTAGGGCCGCGGCTCGGCTTCGGCCTGGGCTTCGGCATCGGCTTCGGGCAGGACTGCGGCTCGGCGGTGTCCTCGCCGACGGCCCGCGGGCGGTGGCGGAGTGGACCACGGTCGGCACCGCCGCCAACGGCGCCGCGTACCGCGACCACTGCCTCGGGGTGTTCACCGTGACGGACGGTCTGATCACCGCCGTCCGCGAGTACCTGGACACCGACCACGTCGCCCGCACCCTGCTCGGCTGAGCCGCGGGTAGCGGACCGGGCGCCGCTCGGGCAGGATCACCCGCATGATCTCGGTGGTGCAGAACGTGGCGATCGACTGTTCGGATGCCTATGGGCTGGCGCGGTTCTGGAGCGAGGTGACCGGCTGTCCGCTGGGTCCGCAGGACCGCCCGGGCGACCGGGAGACGCAGGTGATGCTCCCGGAGGGCCCGGTGCTGTACTTCAACCAGGTGCCGGAGCCGAAGACGGCCAAGAACCGGGTCCACCTGTGCCTGCGCCCGTCGACCTCGCGCGAGCCGGAGGTCGAGCGGCTGCTGGCCCTCGGGGCCACCATGGTCGCCGACCGCCGGGAGCCCGACGGCGCGGGCTGGGCCGTCCTCGCGGACCCCGAGGGCAACGAGTTCTGCGTCCTGCGCAGCGAGTCCGACCGCGCGGCCGCCGGACCCGGAGGCGGTCTCCAGGACCCCGGAGCCGGAAGCGGTCTCTAGGACCCGGACCCGGTGCCGTCCGCCCAGCCCTGCGGGTCGGTCCAGGCCACCAGCGTGCGGCGGGTCTCGAAGCGGCGTTCGCGGCCGGTCAGCGGGTCGGTGAACTCGATGGCGCAGGCGAGCAGTTGCAGCGGTCGGCGGAAGTCGTCCGGGGCCGGTTCGGGCAGCACCTCCGGGTAGACCGGGTCGCCGAGGATCGGCAGCCCCAGCCCGCACATGTGCAGCCGCAGCTGGTGGGTGCGCCCGCTCAGCGGTCGCAGCCGGTAGCGGGCCAGGCCGTCGCGGCGCTCCAGCAGGTCGATCCGGCTCTCGCTGTTCGGCGGCGCGTCGATCTCCCGGGCGGCGATCACCCCGCGCTCCTTGACGATGTGGCTGCGCACGGTGCGCGGCAGGCTCAGCTCCCGGTCGTACGCCGCGACCGCCTGGTACTCCTTGCGCACCAGTCGGTCGCGGAACAGCGTCTGGTAGGCGCCGCGGTCCTCGGGGCGCACGACGAACATGGCCAGGCCGGCGGTGAGCCGGTCCAGCCGGTGCGCGGGGCTGAGCGCGGGCAGGTCGAGGGTGTGCCGCAGCTTCGAGAGCGCCGTCTCGGTGACGTGCCGGCCGCGCGGGGTGGTCGCCAGGAAGTGCGGCTTGTCGACCACCACCAGGTGCTCGTCACGGTGCAGGACGACCAGGTCGAAGGGGACGGGCACCTCCTCCGGCAGGTCCCGGTAGAACCACAGGTGCGCGCCCGGGCGGAACGGTTCCGCCGGGGCGACCGGGCCATGCTCGCCGACGATCTCGCCGTCCCGCAGGGCCGCGTCGATCCGCTCGGCCGGGACGGCGGGCAGCCGGTCCACCAGGTGGTCCCGCACCGTCGGCCAGGGGCCTTCGAGCGGCAGCCGGAGGTGCACCGGGTCCACGCCGTGGCGCTGCGGGAGGGGGGAGGCCGGGCGGCGGCTCTTGCGTCTCATCTCCCGGCCCAGCGTAGTGCGCGCCGGCCCGCGGCCCGCCGCCGAGGTGCCGACCCGGGGCGGGGCGGGGAGAGTGGACCGGAGGCCCTCGTCCCGCCGGGGGCCTCCGGCCGTCCCCGGACACCCGGCGGACGGCCTTCCGGCGGACCGGCCCCCGGCCGCCCACCGGAGGGCACGAGCCGGAACCCGGCGCACGGAGCCCCGCGGACCGAACCCGACGGACGGAACCCACCGGCCGTACCCGACTGCCGCACACCTGTCGGATCATCCGACGGACCCCTGGAGGACGCGTGACCGCCGACGGCCCGGACGGGGTGCCACCGCTGCACCTGCCGAGACGGACCCGGCTGCTCCTCTACGGGGCGCTCGTACTGCTGGTCGCCGCCGTGGTGGCCGCGTTGGCCATCGGGCCCGGGACCACCCTGGCACCGCTGCTCGCGGTGGCCCCGGTGCTGGCCGGGGCGACCACCCGCAAGCCCCGGGTGCCGCTGCTGGTCGGCGCGGCGGCGCTGCTCTCGGTCGGGCTGCTGGAGTCCGCCAACGCGGAGCTGCCGCTCTCGGTGCGGATCAGCGTGCAGGTCACCGTCCTGGCCTCGACGCTGGCCAGCGCCGCCAGCGTCGTCCTGGTGGCGGCCCGCGAACGGGAGCTGTTCCAGGTCCGGACGGTCGCCGAGGCGGCGCAGCGGGCCCTGCTGCGCCCGCCGCCGGAGCGGATCGGCCCGCTGCGCCTGGCGGTGCGCTACGTCGCGGCGGCGGCCGAGGCCCGGATCGGCGGGGACCTGTACGCCGTGGTGGAGACCCGTTTCGGGGTGCGCATCCTGCTCGGGGACGTCCAGGGGCACGGGCTCCCGGCGGTGGAGACGGCCGCGGACGTCCTCGGGGTGTTCCGGGAGGCCGCGCGGACCGAACCCGACCCCGGGCGGCTCGCTCGGCGGCTGGACGCGGCGCTCGCCGCCCGGCAGTCGGACGAGGGGCGGTTCGCCACCGCGCTGCTGCTCGACGTGGCGCCCGACCGGGGGCCGGTACGGCTGGTGAACTGCGGCCACCCGCCCCCGCTGCTGCGCCGGGCGGGCCGGGTGAGCGAGCTGGATCCCCCGTTCCCGGCGCCTCCGCTGGGGCTGCTCGGGCTCACCGGCGGCGCGTACCCGGACCGGCGGTTCGACCCGGAGCCGGGCGACCTGCTGCTCCTGCACACCGACGGCGTGTCGGAGGCCCGGGACGCCGGCGGCGGGTTCTA
The DNA here is from genome assembly GCF_042792155.1 of Kitasatospora sp. NPDC056651. Taxonomy (NCBI): domain Bacteria; kingdom Bacillati; phylum Actinomycetota; class Actinomycetes; order Kitasatosporales; family Streptomycetaceae; genus Kitasatospora; species Kitasatospora sp. NPDC056651. The sequence goes on from NZ_JBHTWX010000002.1 coordinate 135,234, forward strand.
CCCGATCGCCGACCGGCTGCCCGGCCTGCACGGCGGCACCCCGTCGGACCTGCTGGACGCCGTGCTGACGGACGTCGGCGGCTGGGTCGGGGACGCCGGTCTGGCCGACGACGCGGCGGTCCTGGCGATCCGCTGGGAGCTGTGACCGGCGGCCGGACGGCCCCGATTGTCAGTGGTGTGTGCAAGGGTCGGTCCAGGTCGGCGGGGAGCCCGTCGACCGCCGACCGAGGATCGACGAGGGGACGGTGCCATGGTGAACAGGGCGAGCGGGTCGTTCGAGCTGACGGCGTTCGAACCGGTGGAGACGGAGCAGCACGAGGGCGCGTCCTTCGGGCGGATCCGGATCACCAAGACCTTCACCGGCGGGCTGAGCGGGCGCGGCGAGGTGCGGATGCTGTCGGTCGGCGACGCCTCCGGCGGCCCGGCCTCGTACGTCGCGGTGGAGCACGTGACGGGTGAACTGGACGGCCGCAAGGGCACGTTCGTGCTCCAGCACACGGCCTGGGACACGACCGGGGTGACGATACGCGTGGTGCCGGGCACCGGGGCGGGCGAGCTGGCCGGCATCACCGGGGAGTTCCGGCTGACGATCGACGAGTCCGGCACCCACACCTACGTCCTGGAGTACCAGCTGGGTTGAGCAGGCCACGGCGCGCCCGGGCGTCCGTGGCCGGGTCCCGCCCCGCTCTGCCCGGCCCGGCGCGCCCGGGCGTCAGAGGACGGGCTGGTCGGCCTCCAGCCGCCGGATCGCCGTCCGGGCCGCGGTCGTGAAGCTCCAGAACAGCGGCAGGGTGTTGGCCGCCCGCTCGGGGCGGGTGTTCTTCCCCGGGGCGAACATCGCGGCCCGCAGCTCGGCGGTCAACTCCAGCTGGGCGCCCGTGCCGAGCAGGCCGCGGTTGCAGATGTTCTCCGAGGAGACCCCCGCGATCTCCTCCTCCCCCGAGGCCGTCACGGCCCGGATGTCCGCAGCCGCCAGTTCCTCCGTCAGGTACCGGCGGAAGGCGGGGTTCAGGCCGCCGACCAGCACAGCCCTGGCGCCGGGTTCCAGGCCGGCCTTGGCGGTGGTGCAGCCGTGCAGCGACAGCACGTTGAGGCTGCCGCCGCACATCGCCCGGGCCACGTCGTCGTCGCAGCGGGTCGAGGTGACGTGCAGTTCGCCGTTGCCGGCGGAACGCAGGCCCTCGAACATCCAGAAGTCGTGCGTAGGCCCGGCGGACGGGGTCGGGGCGAGGCCGGCCGGGTGGTAGCCGGCGACGGCCAGGCACAGTTCGGAGGTGCCGCCCTCGATCCCGCCACCGTGTGGGGCGATGACGGTGGTCCGGACGAACGACGAGCGTCCGCGCGGGCCCTGGTCGTCGATCAGGTGCCGGCGGTAGCGGCGGCCGTAGTCCACGCCCTCGACCAGGGTCGGGTCGGCGTAGAGGGCGGTGTTGGAGGGGTACAGGTCGGCGGCGCTCGCGGGGGCGCTCCCCAGCACGGCACCGAGGGTGCCGAGGGCCGGGGCCGCGGCGAGCGCGGTGATCAGGCTACGACGGTTGATCATGACCAGAGATCATGACAGGAAGTGAGGAATCGGACAAAGGGATCGAAATATCGTGAACGAGGCCACCAGCGCCTGGATGATGTTCCGCAACGGGATCAGCCTGATCGTGTGACACCGGCTCGGCGGACGCGCGCTGCGCCCGCCAGGCGGCTGCCCGTGCTGCCACGATGATGCGATCAGTGCACGATCGGCATCGGAGGGCGGCACATGCCCGGCACGGCGGTGGATCGCACGGGGGCGGCACACACGGGGGCGGCACTCGCGAAGGCGGCACGCGCGAAGGCGGCACGCGCGAGGGCGGCGACGGTCGGTCAAGTGGTGCACCGGCTACGGGAGATCGGGGCGGGGCTGCCCCCGACGGACGGGGTGGCGGTCTTCAACCGGCTCTACCTCACCGTGACGGAGGCGGTCCGCGACCGGCTGGGTGGCGGGTGCTTCGCCGACCCGCCCGCGGTGGCCGAGCTGGACGTGGTGTTCGCCGGGCGGTACCTGCGGGCCGTGGCCGCCGACGCCGCGGGGCAGCGGCCGCCCGCCTGCTGGCGCCCGCTGTTCGCGCTGCGCGCCCACCCGGGCGTGCACCCGCTCCAGTTCGCGCTGGCCGGGATGAACGCCCACATCCAGCACGACCTGCCGCTCGCCGTCGTGGACACCTGCCGCCGCCGGCGCTGCGAACCGGCCGACCTGCGGGCGGACTACCACCGGATCAACGGGGTGCTCGCCCGGGTGGAGACGGCCGCCCGGGAGCAGCTGCTGCCCGGGGCCGACCTGCCGGAGCTCGCCGAGCCGCTCGCCCACCTGCTCGGCGCCTGGTCGGTCGAGGCCGCCCGGGAAGGCGCCTGGGACGCCGTCGAGGCGCTGTGGGAGCTGCGACACCTGCCGCGCGCCGCGCGGACCTTCGCCACCGCGCTGGACGGCTCGGTCGCGCTGCTCGGCCGCGCCCTGCTGATCCCGCTCGGGCCGTCCGGCTCCCCGAGGCGAGGAACCGGACGGCCGGCGCGACGAGCGGGACCGCCGCCGCGGCCCGCAGGGATCAGGCCCAGCTGGAGTGCAGCGGCTTGCCCTCGGCGTAGCCGGCCGCGCTCTGGACGCCCACGATCGCCTTCTCGTGGAACTCCTCCAGGGTGTTGGCGCCCGCGTAGGTGCAGGAGCTGCGCACCCCGGCGATGATCGAGTCGATCAGGTCCTCGACGCCCGGGCGCGCCGGGTCGAGGAACATCCGGGAGTGTGAGATGCCCTCCTCGAACAGCGCCTTGCGGGCCCGGTCGTACGAGGAGTCCTGGGAGGTGCGGTTGCTCACCGCGCGGGCCGAGGCCATGCCGAAGCTCTCCTTGTACTGGCGGCCGTCGGCAGCGGTCTGGAGGTCGCCCGGGGACTCGTAGGTCCCGGCGAACCAGGAGCCGATCATCACGTTGGAGGCACCGGCGGCCAGCGCCATCGCGACGTCGCGCGGGTGCCGCACACCGCCGTCGGCCCAGACGTGCTTGCCGAGCCGGCGCGCCTCGGCGGCGCACTCCAGCACGGCGGAGAACTGCGGGCGCCCGACGCCGGTCATCATCCGGGTGGTGCACATGGCGCCCGGCCCGACCCCGACCTTGAGGATGTCGGCGCCCGCCTCGACCAGGTCGCGGACACCGGCGGCGGAGACCACGTTGCCGGCCACGACCGGGATCTTCGGGTCCAGGCCGCGCACCGCGCGCAGCGCGCTGATCATGGACTCCTGGTGGCCGTGCGCGGTGTCGACCACGAGCACGTCGGCACCGGCCTCGATCAGCGCTCCGGCCTTGCCCGCGACGTCGCCGTTGATGCCGACGGTGGCGGCGGTCCGCAGCTTGCCGGCCGCGTCCACGGCCGGGGTGTACAGGGTGGCGCGCAGCGCGCCCTTGCGGGTGAGCAGGCCGACCAGCCGGCCTTCGCCGTCCACCACCGGGGCGAGCTTGCGGTGCGCCTCGGTGAGCTTGTCGAAGGCGGCCCGCGGCTCGATGCCCTCGTCCAGCAGCAGCAGTTCGCGGGACATGATGTCGGCGAGGCTGGTGAAGCGGTCCACGCCCTGGCAGTCGGACTCGGTGACCACGCCGACCGGCTTGCCGTCCTCGACCACCACGAGGGCGCCGTGGGCGCGCTTGGGCAGCAGCGAGATCGCCTCGGCCACGGTGGCGCCCGGGGCGAGGGTGATCGGGGTGTCGAGCACCAGGTGGCGCCGCTTGACCCAGGAGACGACCTCGGCGATGACCTCGGTGGGGATGTCCTGCGGGATGGCGACCAGGCCGCCGCGGCGGGCGACGGTCTCGGCCATCCGGCGCCCGGCGATGGCGGTCATGTTGGCCACGACCAGCGGGATGGTGGTGCCGGTGCCGTCCTGCGAGGAGAGGTCGACGCCCTGCCGCGAGCCCACGGCGGAACGGCTGGGGACCATGAAGACGTCGTCGTACGTCAGGTCGTACGAGGGCTTGAGGTCGTTCAGGAAACGCATGAAAGGGCTCTCTGGCTGGGAGGAGGTACACCTCGGGTGCGGTTGCGGCGAGGCCGTCGGAGCGCACTCGGGCGCCCGGCACCCAGCGTTCGATTCTCCGGGAGGGCCGGGGCAAAAGCCAGTTCGAGGAGCATTGCCGGAGCTGTCCACAAACCGTGATCAATGCTCCGCGCGTAGACCTGGAGGATCCTCCAAAGACCCCCTCCGACGTCGGGTTTTCGCCCCGGTCCGGACCACTCCCGTAGCATTCACGCGGTAACGGGCACGGCTTCACGCGGTAACGGGCGTGGCGGACGGGAAAGCGACAGCAAGCGTGGGCATCGGGCAGACGGACATCCAGCACGGCCAGGACGAGGGCACCGAGGAGGAGATCGACTACGGTCCCGGCCTCGCCCCAGAGCGGCTGCGGCTCTGCCTGGAGGTGCTCGCCGAGCTGGACGAGCTGCACGTGGACCACCCGGACGCGATCACGGTCCGCAAGGCCGTCGGCGGCATATTCCGGACCCTCAAGCAGCGCCGCCGCCAGGAGACCCGGGCCCGCAAGACCGCCAACGACCGCGAGGTCACCGCCCGCACCGCCACCGGCGCACCCTCCCGGATCGACGACGAGACGGCCGGCGCCTTCGGCCTGACCACCGTCACCACCACCGAGATCGCCGGCATCCTGGAGCGCCCCCGGTCCTGCTACACCTGCAAGCAGCGGTACGTCGAGGTCGACGCGTTCTACCACAACCTCTGCCAGAACTGCGCCGTCAAGAACCGCACCCGCCGGGACGCCCGCGCCGACCTCACCGGCAAGCGCGCGCTGCTCACCGGCGGCCGGGCCAAGATCGGGATGTACATCGCGCTGATGCTGCTGCGCGACGGCGCCCACACCACCATCACCACCCGCTTCCCCAACGACGCGATCCGCCGCTTCACGGCGATGCCGGACAGCGCCGAGTGGATCCACCGCCTCAAGGTCGTCGGCATCGACCTGCGCGACCCGGCCCAGGTGATGGCGCTGGCCGACGAGGTCGCCGCCGACGGCCCGCTCGACATCCTGATCAACAACGCCGCGCAGACCGTGCGCCGCCCGCCGGAGTCCTACCGCGAGCTGGTCGCCGCCGAGTCCGCGCCGCTGCCGGCCGGCGAGCTGCCGCAGTCCACCACGATCGGCCGCTTCGGCAGCGGCAGCGTCGACCTGCCCGCCCTCCCCCACCAGGCCGGCGGCGACACCCAGCGGATCGCCGCCGAGGACGTCACCTCGCTCGCCCTGGTCACCGGCTCCGCCACCCCGGCCCGGATCGCGGCCGGCACCGCGATCGACGCCGGCGGCCTGGTGCCCGACCTCGCCGACACCAACAGCTGGGTGCAGACCGTCTCCGAGGTCGGTCCGATGGAGCTGCTGGAGGTCCAGCTCTGCAACTCCACCGCGCCGTTCATCCTGATCAGCCGACTGCGCCCGGCGATGGCCGCCTCCGCGTCCCGCCGCAAGTACGTCGTCAACGTCTCCGCGATGGAGGGCGTCTTCTCCCGCGGCTACAAGGGCGCCGGCCACCCGCACACCAACATGGCCAAGGCCGCGCTCAACATGCTCACCCGCACCAGCGCGCAGGAGATGTTCGAGGCGGACGGCATCCTGATGACCGCCGTCGACACCGGCTGGATCACCGACGAGCGGCCGCACCCGGACAAGATGCGCCTCGCCGACGAGGGCTTCCACGCCCCGCTCGACCTGGTCGACGGCGCGGCCCGGGTGTACGACCCGATCGTGCGCGGCGAGGCGGGCGAGGACCTGTACGGCTGCTTCCTCAAGGACTACGAGCGCGCCAACTGGTAACCAGTCCCAGGGGACGGCGACATCCAACCCGGTCGAAGGAGATGGCGAGTTGACCCCAGCACCCACCCCAGCACCCGCGGCGGCACCGGCCGCACCGCTGCTCGGCGCGGGGGTCATCGTGCCCACCGGGGACGGCCGGGTGCTGGTCGGCCGCCGCATCACGGCCGGCGAGCCGCCCACCTGGAGCCTGCCCGGCGGCAAGGTCGACCTCGGCGAGTCCTTCGAGCAGACGGCTGCCCGCGAACTCGCCGAGGAGACCGGGATCGTGCTGCCCGCCGAGCGGATGCGGGTGCTCGCCGTCCACCTCGACCACGAGCTCGGCCGGCCCCGGCTGACCGCCGCCGTGCTGGCCCCGCCGAGCCTGGCGGAGGCGCTGGTCACCGAGCCGCACGCCTGCGCCGGCTGGGAGCGCTTCCCGGTGGACGCGCTGCCGGAGCCAATGTTCCACCCGTCCGCGCTGGTGCTCGGCAGCTGGCTGCCGGAGCTGGACGTGACGCGGGCGGCCGGGACGCACACCTACCCCGTCGCCCGCTGAGGACGGACGACGGGGCGGATATGGGGCGGATACGGGACGGAGACGGGGCGGACGACCTGGCTGACGACGGGACGGACGCCCGGATCAGGCCGCTCAGCCGTTGCGGGCCGCCTCCGGCCCGGTGATCCGCCGCAGCAGCGGCAGGGTGGAAGCGATGATCCCGAGCGAGGCGGCCAGCCCGAAGCCGACCAGCCCGTAGTACGTCAGGTCCGGCGAGGCCAGGTCGTACCCCAGCTGCGCCTTGAGGAACATCGCCGCCGCGGCGAAGCCCGTCCCGATCGCGAGCGCCGACACCACCAGCAGCGGCAGCGCGCTCTCCAGCCCGACCACCCACTGGAGCAACCGCAGCGGCGCCCCGGTCAGCCGCAGCATCGCGAACGGCCGGCGGCGGTCGGAGAGCCCGGCGACCACGCTCACCGCGAGGCTGCACCCGGCGATCGGCAGGGTGGTCAGCAGCACGATGTCCGCCAGCTGCCGCCAGCCCTGGAGCTTCTTCTGCGCGGCGGAGGACCAGTCCTCGGCCAACCGGGCCTCGTAGTGCGGGAACTCCTTCGTGAAGAGGGTCCGCAGCTGCTCCTTGGCCGTCGTGGCGCCGTCGGTGGTCGCGTAGACCATCCGCACCGGGAGCCCGGCCACCTCGGCCGCGGACACCGGCGCGGCCGGCCACTCCTGGTCGGAGGCGTCCACCAGGGAGACCAGGTTGATCGGGTCGACCGCCGCGACCTCGGCGCCGGGGGCGCAGTGGCCGATCACGGGGGTCTCGGCGAGTTCCGCGCAGGTCACCAGACCGGGCACCAGCCCCGGTTTGCCGAGTTCCGCCATGCCGATCCGGGCCGGGTTGTCGCGCACCAGGGAGATCCCCCGGAACCCGGGGACGGCCCGGGCCCGCGCCAGCACGCCGTCGGGCACCGACGGCAGCACCTCCTCGTGCGGCCGGTTTCCGAACGAGGTGTCCACGACCGCCTTGCGCACCTCGGGGGCGCCGTTCAGCATGCCCCTGTTCTCGTTGATGGCGCCCATGATGGCCAGGGTGCCGGTGGTCACGAACAGCGCCAGCACCAGGCCCGCGACCGAGCGGAAACCCGCCCTCGGGTCGTCCGCCAGCCGGCGCATCGCGATCAGCGAGGCCGGCCGGCTGGTCCGCCGGGCCACCGCCCGGGCGCTCGCCATGGTGAGCCACGGACCGCCGACCACCAGGCCGAGCATCACCAGCACGAAGCCGGTCAGGTACACCAGGGCCTGCGCGTCGACGGACCCCGGGCGCCGGCCGATGACGTAGCCGAGTTCGGCGAGCCCGGCCACCAGCGGCGCCAGCCGCCAGGCGCTCGGCGGCTTCGGGGTGACCCGGCGGGCGACCCCGAGCGGCGAGACGGTGACCCGGCGCAGCGCGAACCGGGCGGCGAGCGCGGCCGCCACCGGCACGCCCAGCACCACCCCGGCCACCTGCGGCAGGTGCAGGCCCAGGTCGGCGGCGAAGAAGCGGTCGCCGGTGAACGGCACGTCGGCCACGACCGGCTTCAGTGCGACGTACAGGCCGAAGCCGACGGCGGTGCCGACCGCCGCGGCCAGGGTGGACTCCACCGCCGAGATCACCGACACCTGGCCGGGTGTCGCGCCCACCAGGCGCATCGCGGCGTAGCGCTGTTCCCGGGTGGCGGCGGACAGCCGGGTCGCGGTGCCGATGAAGACCAGCACCGGGAAGATCAGCGCGGCGGCCACCACGGTGAGCACCAGCACCATCCGGTCCCCGTGCACGCCCGCGCCGTAGCAGTCGTACGCGCAGTCCGCGGGCAGCGCGGTGGCGACGCTGGTGACGGCGACGGCCCTCGGCAGCGCCCTGACCTCGTCCGTGGTGCGGCCGACGACCACCGCCAGGGTGTCCGGGGAGGGCAGCCCGGCGTCGGCGAGGGTGCCGACGTACCGTCCGGGGAAGCGGTCGCCGAGTTCGGCGGCCGGCGCCTCGCCCAGCAGCTTCGCGAGCGCGGGCGAGGCGTAGTACTCGCCGGGCGCGGGCAGCTGGCTCAGGCCGGGCGGCAGGGGGGAGGTGGGCCCGGTCGGGGCGAGGTCGGCCCGGAAGACGGTCTTCCCCCGGTAGTAGTCCATCCGGGCGCCCCACCAGAGCGGGTCCACCGGGGCCGTGGCGGTCGCGTCCCGGACGCCGGTGTTCATCCAGAGCTGCCGCCCGTTGGACCGGTCCAGGGCGTTCAGGGTGGCGAAGGTGGACAGCAGCAGCCCGACCCCGACCGCGACGGCGGCCGCGATCATCAGCAGCCGGGCCACCGCCTCCCGGCCGCCGCTGACGGCCAGCCGGAGCGAGAAGGAGATCACGAGGCCACGGCTCCGGCGGAGAGGGCGCGGGCCCTGCCGTCGCGGACGACCGCCTCGCGGTCGGCGTAGGCGGCGACCCGGGGCTCGTGGGTGACCAGTACGACGGTGGTCCCCTGTTCCTTGGCCGAGGTGACCATCAGCTCCATCACCTGTTCACCGGTCAGCGAGTCCAGCGCGCCGGTCGGCTCGTCGGCGAACAGCACCTTCGGACGGGCCACCAGGCCGCGGGCCAGCGCGACCCGCTGCGCCTGACCGCCCGACAGCTCGCCGGAGCGGCGCTTCTCCAGGCCGTCCAGGCCGAGCCGGGCGAACCAGGGCCGGGCCTCGGCCAGTGCGGCGGCGCGGCGCACGCCGTTCAGCAGCAGCGGCAGGGCGATGTTCTCCTCCGCCGTCAGCTCCGGCACCAGCTGGCCGAACTGGAAGACGAAGCCGAACTTGTCGCGGCGCAGGGCGCTGCGCCTGGCCTCCGGCAGGGTGTCCAGGCGCTGCCCCTCGAACAGCACCTCCCCGGCGTCGGGCACCAGGATGCCGGCCAGGCAGTGCAGTAACGTCGACTTGCCCGAGCCGCTGGGGCCCATGACGGCGAGCACCTCGCCGGCCTGGACGGACAGGCTCGCTCCGCGCAGGGCGGGGGTCTCGCCGAAGGCGAGGGCGACGTCGCGGGCCTCGATGATCGCGGTCACGCGTTCACCTCCGCGGCGAGCGCGTCCAGCCGGGCGGCGGTCAGGTCGATCCAGCGCAGGTCGGCCTCCAGGTGGAACAGGCCGTGGTCGGCCAGCAGGCCGTCCACCAGGGCGCCGGTGCGGCGCAGTGCGGTGAGTTCGCGCATCCGGCGCAGGTGGGCGGCGCGCTGGGTGTCCAGGTACTGCTCGGCGTCGCGGCCCAGCATCAGGGCCAGCACCACCTTGGTGAACAGCACCGACTGGAGGTTGGGCTCGGGCGCGACCGGCTCCTGGAGCCAGGTCTCGAACTCGGTCGCGCCGGTCTCGGTGATGACGTAGCGCTTGCGCTCGGGCCCGTCACCGGGCTCCGCCTCGCCGGCCACCACCTTGCCGTCGCGGGCCAGTCGGCCGAGGGTCGCGTAGACCTGGCCGTACGGGAGGGGCTTGCCGCGGCCGAAGAGGGCGTCGTAGTCGCGCTTGAGGTCGTAGCCGTGACTCGGCTCCCGCTCCAGCAGCCCCAGGATGGTCAGAGGAACACTCATGGGGGAAACATACACCCGACGTATACTCCGAGTGTATATCTGGGAAGAATACGGTCCCGAACCGGGATGTCGTCAGTTTCCGGCGCTGTCACGGAAGAAGCGGGATCGGGAGAGCGGGTGCGAGGCAGGCAGGGGGTGGCCCCCACGACCACCCCCTGCCCCGCACCTCGGCCCGGCACCCCCACGGTCGAACCGGACCACGGCCGCGCCCAGGCACGGGGGCGCCGCCGGTTCCCAGCCTGCCGGAGCGGAGCACGGCTGCCGAGGGCCGAACGTCCCGGCTCCGGGTCCGAGCGGCCCTGGCGGTGCTACGACCGCGCACGACTCTTGTGCGCGGGGGGCCGCCGGGTGGACATTGGGGGCGGAACCGCAGTGTGTCCCCCCGCCCCTGAGGAGTCCTCACCGTGTCCAGCACCCCCCGTCCGGCCAGGCCCGCGTCGCTCCCGCGCCGCACCGGCCGTCAGCTGCGGCGGACCTTCGGCGCCCGGCACGAACCGCTCGCCCGTCCCGTCGACCGCTCCCGGGCCCGGGCCTGGCTGTCCGCCGTGCTCGGCGCGGTGCTCGCCGTCGCGCTGTCCGCGGGCGGCGCCCTGCTGCTCTACCGCTCCACCGCGCCCCGGGCCGACGCCGACCGCGGACGGCTGACCCAGGTCGACGCCGTGGTCCGCGACGCTCCGGAGCGCCTGGCCGTCACCGGCAGCCGCTTCTCCGGCGGCTACAGCAGCCGGGTCGACGTCGACGCCACCTGGACCGCCCCCGACGGCACCGCGCACCTCGGCACCGTCCAGGCCCCCCGGTCCGCCGTCACCGGCAGCCACATCCCGCTCTGGGTCGACCGGGCCGGCGAGGTCTCCGCTCCCCCGGCCGACCTAACGGCGCTCGCCGTCTCCGCCGCCTGTACCGGCGCCGGCGCCCTCCTCACCCTGCTGGCCCTCCTCGCCCTGGGCCTGCGGCTGCGCCTCCACACGCTCGACCGCCGCACCGAAACCGCCTGGACCGAGGACTGGGCCCGGCTCGAACCCCTCTGGAGCGGGCGCGCCGGCCACCGTCAGGAGGACTGACCCGGGGCCGACGCCCGGTCAGAGCGGCCGACGCCCGGTCAGAGCGGCCGGGTCCAGGCCGGGGCCGGGGTGGTCCTGGCCGCCTGGCGGGTGAGGACGGCGACGGCGACGAGCAGGGCGAGGGCCAGGGCGAGGGCCACCGGGACGCTCGCGTGGAGGACCAGGAGAGCGCCGACGAGGGCACCGGCGAACATCCAGACGGCGGAGGCCAGGCGGCGGGAGCCGGTGCGGTCGGCGGCGAGGGCGGTGATCGTCATGGTGAGCACGGTGGTGGTGAGGTCGGGGACCTTCAGCGCGCGGACCACCGCGTTCTGGCCGCCCATGGCGAAGCCCAGCAGCCCGATCAGGGTGTAGCGGGCCGGGTCGGAGGTGTGGCCGAACGCCGCCGCCAGGGCGGTGGCGGCGGCGACCAGCACCGACTGGGCGGCGACGGCGGCGGCCAGCAGACGCCCGCGGTGGCCCGGCAGCCGGCGGGCGAGGTGGCCGCCGACCAGGGCGCCGAGCAGGAAGGCGGCGAGGGCGGCCAGCGAGGCGGTGGCGGAGAGGTTGGCCGCCCCGGCGAGCGCGAAGCCGAGGAACACCACGTTGCCGGTCATGTTGGCGACGAAGACGTGGCCGAGTTCGAGGTAGCTGACCGCGTCCACCACTCCGGTGACGACGGTCAGCACCAGCAGCATCGGCACCAGCGGCCCGTGCTTCGGATCGGGGGTCGGCATCGCTCCTCCAGGACGGTTCGGTGACGGGTCTTCCGCTCTACTCCCTCAGGCGAGGGCCGGAGTGCCCGGGTCCTCCGGTTCGTCCTCCAGGTGCCAGTGCAGGTCCCGCACGCCCGGCTCCAACGACAGCCGGGTGACGACCTGTTCGAGCGCGGGGGCGACCTGTCCGGTGATCGCGACGGTGGCCCGCAGGCTGGTGGCGTCGCCCTCGTCGGTGCGGCGGGCGCGCAGGCCGGTCGGGGCCAGTCCGGAGGCGGCGAGCGCCTGGAGCAGCAGGGCCCGGATGTGGGTCTCGGCCTTGCGGTCGCACACCAGGTGCACGGTGGCGCGAATGGTGGAGTCCGGGTCGCTGCCGGACTGCGGGGCCCGGTCGAGCAGTCGCCCGGCCGGGCGCAGCACCAGGTGGACGACGAGTACGGCGATCGTGCCGAGGACGGCGAACTCCAGCTTGCCGGAGGCGGCCAGCACTCCGACGGCGGCCGAACACCACAGCGTGGCGGCGGTGTTGAGGCCGCGCACGCCGGCGCCGTCGCGCAGGATGACGCCGCCGCCGAGGAAGCCGATGCCAGAGACGACGTACGAGGCGACCCGGGTGGGGCTGCCGGTGTCGACGACGGCCTCGCTGTACAGGACGAACAGGGTGGCGCCGGCGGCGACCAGGGCGTTGGTGCGCAGGCCGGCCATCCGGGCCCGCCACTGGCGCTCGATGCCGATCAGCGCGCCGCAGGCGACGCCGGTGGCGAGCCGGACCAGGAAGTCGACGGTGCTCAGGGTGTGCACGACGGCACCTCCTTCACGGGAGGAGGGGAACGGGCGGTGACGCGCGGCCGACGGTCCGGACGAGCTCGATGATGACCAGCGCCGTCGCGGCCACCGGGTAGGCGCGCAGGACGGTGCCCGGTTCGCGTACCGCGCCGGGCTCCGGCCGGATCCTAGCCACCGTTTGTGAACCGATCTGTCCGGGAGCGAACCGGTGCGGCCGAGGGGGAACCGATGTGGCCAATGGCACGTCCTCCGGTATATACAGTTCACCGACATATGCAGTCGAGAAGCTCACGAGGGGGAAGTGTGTCCCACACCGATCCGGCCCGGCCCGCGCCCGTCCTGCGGCTGGCCGACGTCACCCGGGTGCACGGACGGGGCGCCGCCGAGGTGCACGCCCTGCGCGGCATCGACCTGGCCGTCCATCCGGGCGAGTTCGTCGCCGTCATGGGCCCGTCCGGCTCCGGGAAGTCCACCCTGCTGACCCTGGCCGGCGGACTGGACCAGCCCAGCGACGGCGAGGTCCTGGTGGAGGGGGTCGCGCTCGGCGGCCTCGGCCGCGGCAAGCTCGCCGACCTGCGGCGACACTCGATCGGGTACGTCTTCCAGGACTACAACCTGATCCCCGCGCTCACCGCCGCCGAGAACATCGCCCTGCCCCGCGAACTCGACGGCGTCCCGGGGCGCCGGGCCCGCCGGGAGGCGCTGGCCGCGCTGGAGGAGCTGGGCATCGGCGAACTCGCCGACCGCTTCCCCGACGACATGTCCGGCGGCCAGCAGCAGCGCGTGGCGATCGCCCGCGCCCTGATCGGCGAGCGCCGGCTGGTGCTCGCCGACGAGCCGACCGGCGCCCTCGACTCGGCCACCGGCGAGGCGGTGCTCGCCGTACTGCGCGCCCGCTGCGACGCCGGGGCGGCCGCGATGATGGTCACCCATGAGGCGTCACACGCGAGTTGGGCCGACCGGGTGGTCCACCTGCGGGACGGCGCGGTCTCCTCGGAGACCCCGGGCCACCGCTCCTCCGCCCGCCACGCGGCGGTGCACGCGGTCGGCGAGGTGGCGCGTTGAGGCTCGGAGCCTGGCGGGTCGCCCTGCGCATCGCCCGCCGTGACGCGCTGCGCGCCAAGGGCCGCAGCGCGCTGATCGTCGCCATGATCGCGCTGCCCGTGCTCGGCGTCACCGGCGCCGACGTGGTCCACCGCAGCGGGCAGCTGAGCCCGGCCGAGCGGGTGGAGCGGGTGGTGGGCGGCGCCGACGCGCTGGTCGCCTCGCTCGACCCGGGCCGACCGGTCGAACAGGCCCCGATCGCCGAGGACGGCGCCTTCTCCGTCCCGCCCCGCCCGGACCAGCCGCCGACGGAGGAACAGCTCAGGGCCGCGAGCACCGACCCGGTCACCCTGATCGGTTCGCTGCTGCCGCCCGGCAGCGCGCTCACCCCGGCCCGGCCGGGCCCGGAGGCCGGCGCGACCTCGCCCGAGGGCCTGGTCCGCGCCCTCACCACCGAGGCCGACCTCGGCGACCCGATCTGGCGCGGCCGGCTGGACCTGGTCGAGGGCCGCGCCCCGAGCGCCCCGCACGAAGTGGCCGCCACCCGGGCCTTCCTGGACCGCTCCGGGCTCGGCCTCGGCGCCACCACCACCCTCCAGGGCCTGGAGCGCACCCCGTACACCGTCACCGGCGTGGTGGAGCACCCGGGCGAGCTGGGACGGGTCGAACTCGTCGCCCGGCCCGGCGAGTTGATCGACCCGCTGAGCACCGCGCTGGCCGCCGCCGGGCCCGCCGCGGAAAAGCCCCCGGCGACCCGCTCCGGCTGGCTGGTCCGGCTGCCGTCCGGGGCCATCCTCGACTGGGCGGCGGTGCAGCGGTTCAACGCCCACGGCTACACCCTGACCGCGCGCTCGGTGGCGCTCGACCCGCCGCCGGAGCGGGCCGTCCCCTACTACCGCGACTCGTTCCGCTCCAGCGACCCGACACCCGAGCGCAACACCAGGATCGTCGTCGCCACCGTCAGCGGCCTGGCGCTGCTGGAGGTCGCCCTGCTCGCCGGGCCCGCCTTCGCGGTCGGCGCGAGCCGCTCGCGCCGCCAGCTCGCCCTGCTCGGCGCGGCCGGCGGCAGCCGTGCCCACGTCGGCGCGGTGGTGCTCGGCGGCGGGGCGGTCCTGGGCGCCGTCGGCGCCGTGCTCGGCGTGGCCCTCGGCACCGCGGCGGTGACCGTGCTGCGGCCGGTGATCGAGCAGGTCGGCGGCGCGCGCTTCGGACACTTCGCGGTGCGCCCGCTCGACCTGGTCGCAATCGCCGGGATCGGCCTGTTCACCGCGCTGCTCGCGGCCGCGCTGCCCGCCGTCCAGGCCGCCCGGCGCAGCGTCACCGCCGGGCTCACCGGCCGGGACACCGTCCGCGGGCCCAGCCGCTGGATCACCGTCGCCGGTGTGGCGCTGGCCGCCCTCGGCGCCGGGCTCGCGATGTACGGCGCGAGCGCCGTCCCGCGCGACCAGCCCGGCGCGGGTGGCTACGACACCCGGATGCTGACCGTGCTCGGCGGTTCGGTGACCGCCGAACTCGGCCTGCTGCTGTGCACCCCGATGCTGGTCGCGCTGATCGGCCGGGCCGCCGGCCGGCTGCCGCTCGGGCCCCGGCTCGCGCTGCGCGACTCCGCGCGGCACCGTTCGCGCACCGCCCCGGCGGTGGCCGCGGTGATGGCCGCGGTGGCCGGCGCCGTCGCCATCGGCGTCTACCACACCAGCACCGAAGCCGCGAACCGGCGCGACTACGAACCGGAGGCCCCGTACGGCGCCGTCCAGCTGATCAGCCACCAGGACGGGCCGCGGCTCGCCGAGGAGCGGGCCGAGCTGGAGAAGCAGCTGGCCGGGCTCGGCCCGCGCGGCGACCTCAACGAGGTGGACTACCGTTTCTGCGACAACTGCTCCAGCACCGTCGAGCTCAAGCACCCGGTGGTGCGGCACGGTCTGATCGCCCCGCCGCACCTGGCCGCCGGTGACGTGAACGTGCTGCACAACATGTTCGAGATCCACGACCCGGCCGCCGAGCAGGCGTTGGCCGCCGGCAAGCTGCTGGTCTTCGACCGGAGCGCGGTGGGCGCCGACGGCAGGGCCGTGCTGGTGCTGCGCGGCGGCGGCCCGGTGCGGCCGGGCGAGGTACCCAAGCCCGACCTGCGGGAAGTGCCGGTCGACGTGGTGCTGGTGGACGACCCGGCCGCCGCCAAGCTGGCCCAGGGCCTGGTGCTGCCCGCCGCGCTGCCCGGCTTCGGGCTCGACCTCGCCGCCCGGTCGACCGGCTCGGTCTGGCTGCCCGCCACCCCGCCCGACCGCAAGGCGCAGCAGCGCGCCGAGGCGGCGGCCGTCCAGCTGGACCGCTTCGCCCGGCTGCGGGTGGAGCGCGGGTACGAGCCGAAGAGCGACGCGCTCACCCTGGCCCTCACCGGCTTCGCCGGGCTGGTCGTGCTCGGCGCGGCCGGGATCGCCACCGGGCTGGCGGCCGCCGACTCCCGGCAGGACCAGGCCACCCTGGCCGCGGTCGGCGCCCCGCCGCGGATCCGGCGGACCATGGCGGGCCTCCAGTGCGCGCTGATCGCGCTGCTGGGCGCGCTGCTCGGGGCGGTCAACGGCTTCGTGCCGGCGGTGGGGCTGCTGAAGTCCCGGGGTGGCGGGTTCGGCGCCGGGCCGACGCTGATCACCGCGCCCTGGGTCGAGCTGCTGCTGATCGTGCTGGTGCTGCCGGTGGCCGCGGGGCTGGTCGCGGCGGCCTCCACCCGCTCCCGCGTCCCGCTCGGGCGGCGGCTGTCCTGAACCGGAGCCCCGGGCCGGCCGAGCCGGAGCCCCCGGGTCGTCGGTGTCGGAGCCCCCGGGTCGTCGGGTCGTCGGTGTCGGACACGGCTTCGACACGGACTGAGCACACCACCCGGCCACCACCCGGAACCCGCCGGGCGCCCGCCCCCCTTCACCCGGGGCGGGCGCCCGGCGCTCGCCGTACCATGGGGCCGCGTTCCGGCGGGCTACGGCTACGGCTGCGGGCGCCGGGCGCCGATGGTCGGTGGCCGGCTCGGCGAGGGAGACTGAGGGCGGTGCTACGGGGCTTCGGCGATCTGGAGGCCGAGATCATGGACCGGCTCTGGTCCTGGCACCGGCCCGCCACGGTGCGCGAGGTGGTGGACGACCTCCAGCAGGGGCGGGCGGTCGCGTACACCACCGTCACCACGGTCGCGGACATCCTGCACACCAAGGGCTGGCTGCGCCGCGACAAGGTCGGCCGCGCCTGGCGGTACGAACCGACCTGCACCCGGGAGGAGTACACCGCCGGGCTGATGCACCAGGCGCTGGAGACCAGCCCCGACCGGGCGGGCGCGCTGCTCCACTTCGTCGACCGGATCAGCGGGGCCGAGGCCTCGGCCCTGCTCGCCGCCCTCGAACGCGTGAGGTCCCGGGCGGCGGGGTGACACCCGTGGGGTTCGCCGTACCCCGGAGCCCACCCCGCGGGCCCGTCGGCATGGGGGGACCGACGGGCCCTGGGTGGGGGTCCATGAGATTTGCCGGTACCTTGACCCGCGCGCCTGAACCTCCGCGCGCGGGCCGGTGACGGCTACCGGTGCCGCAGGTACGCGGCCGCGCTCGCACGCAGGCGCTCGTGCAGCCCGTCGTAGGCGCGGGCCCGGCCGAGCAGGTTCTTCGGCAGCTTGGCGACCATCGTGTAGTTGGTGTCGCAGACGTTCGCCGCCGGGGCCAGCCCGGCCTGGCTGACCAGCTGGTAGGCGTCGAGCTGGTCCAGGCCGAGCAGTTCGCCGGTCCAGCCGACCAGGTCGTGCTGGCTGATCCGGAACGCGTCCTCCAGCGGGCGGGCGGAGCCGGTGCTGATCAGGAAGTCGTCGTTCTCCAGCCGGGGCCAGGCCGGGCCGCCGCCCTTGACCAGGTCGACGATCACGGTGGTGCGCATCGCCGCCTCGACCGCCGTGCCGCACACCTCGCCCTCGCCCTGGCGGGCGTGGCCGTCGCCGATCGCCAGCAGGCCGCCCTCGACGTTGACCCCGAAGTAGGCGGTGGTGCCGGCCCGCATCTCGGGGGTGTCCAGGTTGCCGCCGTGCGCGCCGGGGGTGATCGAGGCCAGCACCTCGCCCGCCGCCGGGGCGACGCCGACCGTGCCGTGCATCGGGTCGAGCGGCAGGTCCACCGTGAACTCGCTGTTGCGGGCCTGGAATCGACACAGTCCGGCCTTGACGTCCAGGTCGTAGACCCAGACCCGCTCCTCCAGCGCCGGGTGCAGCATCGCGGTGTTGTGGGTCGCGGTCAGCGCGCCGAAGTGCGGGAAGGTGCTGGAGATTCCGTGGTCCCGGGCCGGGGTGATCTCCACGAAGTGCACGGCCAGGACGTCCCCGGGCTCGGCGCCCGCCACCGCGATCGGGCCGGTGACCGGGTTGAGGTAGGGGAAGACGCACACCTGGCTGGGCAGGTCGCCGGTGCCGCGCACCTTGCCGCCGAAGCAGTCCTCGGTGGTCAGTTCGATGACGGAGCCGGGCTGGACGGTGACCAGCGGGGCGCGGCCGCCGAAGGTGTAGGAGTAGTCCTCCGGGGTCGGGGACAGCGTGACGATCTCGGGCAGGCTCACTGCTTCTCCTTGGCGCTGGTGGTGCCGTTCGTGGCGGCGGTGTTCACGGTAGTGGCGTCGGCACCGGCGCCGGCGGCGGCCTCGGCCTCGGCCTCGACGGCGGACTCGGCCTCGGTGACGGCCAGTCGGGGCTTGCGGCCGGTGGCCATCAGCCCGGCGAGCACGATCCCGCCGATCAGCAGCCAGACGAAGCCGAGCCGCTGGGCCGCGATGTTCGCGTTGATCACCACGTACGCGAGGATCGCGAAGCCGATGGCCGGCGCGATCAGGTGCCGCCAGTAGTCCTTGCTGCGCTTGCGGACCAGGTAGTGGACGACCACCGCGACGTGCAGCACCAGGAAAGTGGTCAGCGCACCGAAGTTGACCAGGGTGCTCAGCAGCGTGATGCCGTCCTCGCGCGAGGCCATGTAGAGGCCGAGCACCAGCGAGATCCCGGCGGTCAGCAGGGTCGCGTTGACCGGCACCCTGCGGGTGGGGTGGATCTTCGCGAGGAAGGAGGGCAGCTGGCGGTCGCGGGCCATCGCGAACAGCAGCCGGGAGGTGGCCGCCTGGGCGACCAGGGAGTTGGCGAAGCCCCAGGCCACGGCGGTGGAGGCGGCGGTGAGCGTGGCGAGCCAGCCGCCGGCGGCGGTGCGGGCCGCGTCGTAGAAGGCGGTGCCGTTCGGATCGCCGTCCCGGATCAGCGCGTCGGGGTCGGCGACCAGCAGCGAGGCGACCCAGGTCTGCACGATGAACAGGGTGCCCGCGAGCAGCAGCGCGGCGACCATCGAGCGGCCGATGGCCTTGGCGGAGTCGCGGTTCTCCTCCGAGAGGGTGGAGATGCCGTCGAAGCCGAGGAAGCTGAGCACCGCGATCGAGACCGCGCCGAAGGCCAGGCTCCAGGAGAAGGTGTGCGAGTTGTACAGCGGCGTGAAGTCGAAGCCGCGGCCCTTGCCGTTGGCCAGGGCGATGACGCCGATCACCACGAACACGGCCAGCACGACCAGTTCGCCGATCAGCATCGCCTTGTTGACCTTGTTGGTGGTCTCGATGCCGAGGTAGTTGACCACGGTGTTGAGCAGCACGAAGCCGATCAGCCAGAGCCAGACCGGGATCGACGGCACCAGCGAGTTCATCGCGACACCGGCGATCAGGTACAGCAGCCCGGGCACCAGCACGTAGTCGAGCAGGATCATCCAGCCGGACAGGAAGCCGACCGGCGCGGCGATGCCGCGGCCCGCGTAGGTGTAGACCGAGCCGGCCATCGGGAAGGCCCGGGACATCTGGGCGTACGACAGCGCGGTGAACATCATCGCCACCATGCCGAGCACGTAGGCCAGGGCGACCATGCCGCCGGCGCCCTGGAAGACGCCGCCGAAGATGCCGAACGGTGCGATCGGCACCATGAACACCAGCCCGTAGACGAGCAGGTCGGTGAAGCCGAGCGAGCGGCGCAGTTCTTGCTGGTAGCCGTAGCTCTCGATGCCCTGGGGAGCGGGTGTGTCGGCCATGGTGCTCTCTCTCCGTGACGACCCTGGGGGTGGTGGGGGAGACTGTAGAGGCAACTATTTCCAGATGGAAGGGTTTTGTTCCGCCATTTCACCTGGCGAGAAGGAGGCACCTCCGGCGGGACCGCGCGAGGACGGTCACGCGAGGGGCGCGGTCACCCGAGGAGACGGTCACGCGCGGGGGCGGTCACGCCAAGGGACGGACACGCAAGGGTGCGGTCACCCGAGGACGTCGAAGCCGAGGCCCTCGGCCCGGGCGAGGTGGATCGGCGCCCGGCCCGCGCCCTCGCGGTCCAGCAGCCGGCCCGCGGCCGCCAGCAGGCCGTCCGGCGCCAGCGCCCCGCGGGCCGCCAGGCCGGCCAGCAGGTGGAGGCCCTCGTACAGGCCCACCGCGTAGGCGTCCAGGACCGGCGCCCACGGCCCGCAGAGCGCCTGGTGCCGCTCGGCGAGGCTCTGCCGGCGCTCCTCGGCCAGCGTCGCGAAGGAGGGCATGGCCGCGTACAGCGTCCCGGTGTCGTCGCCGCCGAGGGCGAGCAGACCGTTCTCCTCCAGGGCGCCGGAGAGCCGCACCAGCCGGCGGTCCAGTCCGCTGCGCCGCAGCGCCCGGTTGAAGTGCACCAGGTCGCGGCCGATCAGGCTGAGCAGCAGGGCGTCCGCGCGGGCGGCGCGCAGCTCGTCCAGCAGCGGTTCGAGCATCCCCTCGACGGCCCCGAAGGGGACCCGCCGCTCCAGCACCACCCGGGCGCCGGCCCGTCCGGCGAGCCGCTCGGCGGCCCGGTGCACGGAGCGCGGCCAGATGTAGTCGTTGCCGATCAGCGCCCAGCGGGCGATCCGATGACGCTCCGTCAGTTCCCTGACGGCGGAGCCGAGCTGACGGGACGGATCGATACCGGTGCAGAGCACTCCGGGCAGTCGGGAGCCGCCCTCGTGCGGCGGGGTGAAGACGTACGCGGTACGGCCGGCGGCGACCGTCTCGACCGCCCGGTGCACGTCGCTGGTGTGGCACCCCGCGAGCGCGTCCAGCGCCCCGGCGTCCAGCAGCCGCCGCACCTCGGCGGCGACCGGCTCCGGCGTGCCGCCGCCGTCGACCAGCACCAGCTCCAACGGGCGGCCGAGGACGCCGCCGCCCGCGTTGACCTCGTGCGCGGCGAGCAGCGCGCCGTCCAGCGCGGACGGGCCGGTGAGCCCGAGCGGGCCGGACTGCGGCACGACGAGGCCCACCCGAAACGCCGCCTCCTCCCGTACCGAGTGCAGCGCATCGAGCGGATCGATCATCCTCACCTCGACGCTCACAGTGCGAGTATCGTCGTACCGCCGATATCGGCAAAGACCGGGAAGGGGAGGGTCCGATGACCGCAGCTGGTGTCGCGCCGGAGGTCGAGGGACGCTGCCCCGACACCGCCGGAGGTTCGCACGCCCCGGAGCCACTGCTGGTCGAGCTGGTCACCCTGGCCCACCGCAGGCTCTCCGGCGGCCTCGCGGCCGCCCTGGCCGAGGAGGACTGCACCGTCGACCAGTGGCGCCTGCTGCGCGCCCTCGCCGACGGCCGGGGCCACGCGATGGGCGAACTCTCCCAGGCCCTGCTGATCCCCCAGGCCAGCCTGAGCCGGCTGGTGGACTCGCTGGCCGACTCCGGCTTGGCCTACCGGCGCCAGGGCGACCAGGACCGCCGCCGGATCACCGCCCACCTGTCCCGCCAGGGCCGCGCCCGGCTGACCCGTCTCGACGCGCTCGCCGCCGCCCACGACGACGCCGTCCGCCAGGCCTGCGGCCTCACCGACCCGGCCCACCTGCTCCGGCGCCTCGCCGCCCTCTGACGGGCCCCGGCCCGACCCGCCCCACCCCGCTCCGGCCCGGCCCGGCAACGGCGAAGGCCCGCCTCCGCCGGAGCGGGAACGGGCCTTCGGACGCGCGGTCAGGCCGGGCGGACGGCGCCCATGTAGGGCATCGCGGAGATCGGCAGCACCTCGACGTTCTTGCCCGTGCGCGGGGAGTGGATCATCTTGCCGCCGCCGATGTACAGGCCGACGTGGTGGATGTCGTTGTAGAAGAAGACCAGGTCACCGGGCTGGAGGTTGGCCCGGTCGACGTGCGGGCCGTCGTTCCACTGGTCCTGGGACATCCGGGAGAGCTTGACGCCCCCCGCGCGGTAGGCGGCGCCGGTCAGGCCGGAGCAGTCGAAGCTGTTGGGGCCGGTCGCACCCCAGCCGTACGGCTTGCCGAGCTGGGCTTGGGCGAAGGCGATGATGGCGGCGGCCCGGCCGCTGGCGGCCGGCACCGGGGCGTTCATGTCCGGGCGCTCGGCGCCGCGCGAGGCGCGGTCCTTGGCCTCCGAGGCGGCGGCGGAAGCGGCCTGCTGGGCCTCCGCCTTGGCCTTCTCGGCGCTCTGCTGAGCGTTGATCTTGGCCCGGTCCTCGGCGCTGAGCTTGTTCAGCATCGCCTGGGCCTCGGCCAGCTTGCCCTGGATGTCCTTCTTCTGCTCCGCCAGCTGGGTGCCCACCGAGTCGAGCGCCGCCAGGGTGGCCGTCGCCTCGGCGCGGTCCTGGTCGAGCTTGCGCTGCTCGTCCTGGGCCTGCTTGAGCAGGTTCGCCTGGGAGTCGGACACCTGGTTCTGCACCGCGGCGCGCTCCAGGTAGGCGGACGGGTCGGAGTCGAGCATCAGCTGGACCGACGGGTCGATGCCGTTGGTGCGGTACTGGTCGGCGGCGACCGCGCCGAGCCGCGTGCGCAGCTCGTTCATCGCCTCCTGGCCGCGGGCGACCTTCTCCTGGATCTGGTTGGCCTCGGCCTGGAGCTTCTGCTGCTTCTCCTGGAAGCCGTTGTGCTTCTCGATGGCCTGCTCGGCCTGCTCGTTGAGCTGGTCGACCTGTTCCTTGACGGAGGCGAGGCTCGGGGTGGGCTCGGCGTGGGCGGTACCGGACGCGAGGACCGCGCCGCCGGCCGCCATGGCCGTGGTGAGGACGGCCATGCGGGCCCTGCTCGGGGGGCTGGGCTTGCGGCGCTTTCCCATGGAGCTCGGCTCTCCTTCGGGGGAATCGGGGGACGACGAAGGCGGGCAGGACGAGCAACGGGGGGGTACTGCCCCGCCCACCTTCTTCGAAGTAACTTAATAGATGAGGGCCCGGGTTCCGCAATCCCCCTGATCATGAAGCATCGGGAACATGACGGGACATCGGTCGCTTTCCGTCCCATCGGCGTTGACCCCGGACAGGCTCGGACATGACCGGACACGCCCGGGCACCCCCGACCCCCTCCCGCCGCTCCCCCGCCGCCCGCCGTGACACCCCTATCCACCCCTGGTGTCAGCCGCCCCGCGCACGCCTGACACTCCTCACCAGGGAGAGTGTTCCGACCGGTCCGACCGAGGGAAAGGTCACACGGAATTCCCCTCCTGTGGCCCCGCGAACGGGCGCTAACCTGCGCACATGAAGGTCCCGCCCGAAGGGCTCCCCCTCGCAGCCGAGTTCCCGGCCGCGCACCGTGAGCAGTGGCAGCAGCTCGTCCAGGGCGTGCTGCGCAAGTCCGGTGCCCAGCCCGAGGACGGCCCCGCCGCCGAGCAGGCGCTCACCACCCGGCTCCAGGACGGGTTGAGCGCCCGACCGCTCTACACCGCCGAGGACACCGCCGTGGACCCGGGCTACCCCGGCTTCCCGCCGTTCGTCCGCGGCGGCCGGCCGCAGGGCTCGGCGGTCACCGGGTGGGACGTGCGCCAGCGCCACGCCGACCCCGACCGCCGGCGCGCCAACGAGGCCGTGCTGGCCGACCTGGAGCACGGCGTCGGCTCGCTCTGGCTGGAGCTGGGCGGCGCGGGCCTGCCGGTGGACGCCCTGCCCGAGGCGCTGACCGGGGTGTACCTTGACCTGGCCGCCGTGGTGCTCGACGCCGGACCCGAATTCACCGCCGCCGCCGAGCGGTTGTTCACGCTCTACGAGGAGCGCGAGGTCTCCCCCGGCGCCGCCGCCGGCAACCTCGGCGCCGACCCGCTCGGCCTCCAGGCCCGCACCGGCTCCGCCGCCGCGACCGACGGCCTGCTCGCCGAGGCCACCGCGCTGGCCGCCCGCTGCGCCGGCGGCTACCCGGGCCTGCGGGCGCTCACCGTCGACGCCCTGCCGTACCACGAGGCCGGCGCCTCCCCCGCCCAGGAACTGGGCTGCTCGCTGGCCACCGGCGTCGCCTACCTGCGCGCGCTGACCGCCGCCGGCCTCTCCGTGGACGCCGCCCTCGGCCAGCTGGAGTTCCGCTACGCGGCCGACGCCGACCAGTTCCTGACCATCGCCAAGTTCCGTGCCGCGCGCCGCCTCTGGGCCCGCGTCGCCGAGGTGTCGGGCGCCTCCGCGCAGGCCCCGGCGCAGCGTCAGCACGCCGTCACCTCCCGGGTGATGATGACCGCCCGCGACCCGTGGGTGAACATGCTGCGCACCACCGTCGCCTGCCTGGCCGCCGGGGTCGGCGGCGCCGACGCCGTCACCGTGCTGCCCTTCGACAGCGCCCTCGGCCTCCCCGACGCCTTCGCCCGCCGGATCGCCCGCAACACCCAGGCGATCCTGCTGGAGGAGTCCCACCTGGCCCGGGTGATCGACCCGGCCGGCGGCTCCTGGTACGTCGAGCAGCTGAGCGAGGAGCTGGCGCGGGCCGCCTGGGCCTGGTTCCAGGAGATCGAGCGGGCCGGCGGCCTGCGGGCCTCCCTGGAGTCCGGCCTCGTCGAGGAGCGGATCGCCGCCACCTGGACGGAGCGCTCCGTCCGGCTCGCCAAGCGGCGCGAACCGATCACCGGCGTCAGCGAGTTCCCGCACCTGGACGAGCAACCGCTGGTCCGCGAGCCGGCCCCGGCCGGGCTCGGCGGCGGGCTGCCGCGGGTGCGCCGCGCCGAGGCCTACGAGGCGCTGCGGGACCGCTCGGACGCCCACCTCGCCGCGAACGGCGCCCGACCGGCCCTCTTCCTCGCCTCGATCGGCACCGCCTCCGCGCACACCGCGCGCACCACCTTCGCCGCCAACCTGTTCCAGGCGGGCGGCATCGCGACGGTCCCGTTCGAGTCCGTCGACCCGGCGGCCTTCGCCGAGGCGTTCACCGCCTCCGGCGCCACCGTCGCCTGCCTCTGCTCCAGCGACGCCCTGTACGCCGAGCACGCCGCCACGGCGGCCGGGGCCCTGAAGGCGGCCGGCGCCGCACGGGTGCTGCTGGCCGGGCGGCTCGCCGAAGTGCCCGACGGAGTGGACGAGTTCATCTACGCGGGCGGAGACGCGGTCGCCGCCCTCACCTCCCTGCTGGACCAGATCGGAGCGGACCGATGATCCCCGACTTCACCGGAATCGGGCTGGACGGCGCCGCCGCCGACGGCTCCGAGGCCCAGTGGCGGTCCGCCTGGCGGCAGTCCACCGGCAAGGACGTCGACGAGCTGCTCTGGGACACCCCCGAGGGCATCGGCGTCAAGCCGCTGTACACCGGCGCCGACCTGGCCGGGCTCGACTTCCTGGAGACCTACCCCGGCATCGCCCCGTACCTGCGCGGGCCGTACCCGACCATGTACGTCAACCAGCCGTGGACCGTCCGCCAGTACGCCGGCTTCTCCACCGCCGAGGAGTCCAACGCCTTCTACCGCCGCAACCTCGCGGCCGGCCAGAAGGGCCTGTCGGTCGCCTTCGACCTGCCGACCCACCGCGGCTACGACAGCGACCACCCGCGCGTCACCGGCGACGTCGGCATGGCGGGCGTGGCGATCGACTCGATCTACGACATGCGCCAGCTGTTCGACGGCATCCCGCTGGACAAGATGTCGGTGTCGATGACCATGAACGGCGCCGTGCTGCCGATCCTCGCGCTGTACATCGTCGCGGCCGAGGAGCAGGGCGTACCGCCGGAGAAGCTCGCGGGGACCATCCAGAACGACATCCTCAAGGAGTTCATGGTCCGCAACACCTACATCTACCCGCCGCAGCCGTCGATGCGGATCATCTCGGACATCTTCGCGTACACCTCGCAGAAGATGCCCCGGTACAACTCGATCTCCATCTCCGGCTACCACATCCAGGAGGCGGGCGCGACGGCCGACCTGGAACTGGCCTACACCCTCGCCGACGGCGTGGAGTACCTGCGCGCGGGCCTGGACGTGGGGCTGGACGTGGACGCCTTCGCGCCGCGGCTGTCGTTCTTCTGGGCGATCGGCATGAACTTCTTCATGGAGGTCGCCAAGCTGCGCGCGGCCCGGCTGCTGTGGGCCAAGCTGGTCAAGCAGTTCGACCCGAAGAACCCCAAGTCCCTTTCGCTGCGCACCCATTCGCAGACCTCCGGCTGGTCGCTCACCGCCCAGGACGTGTTCAACAACGTCACGCGCACCTGCGTCGAGGCGATGGCCGCCACCCAGGGCCACACCCAGTCGCTGCACACCAACGCCCTGGACGAGGCGCTCGCGCTGCCCACCGACTTCTCCGCCCGCATCGCCCGCAACACCCAGCTGCTGCTCCAGCAGGAGTCCGGCACCTGCCGGGTGATCGACCCGTGGGGCGGCTCCGCGTACGTCGAGAAGCTGACCAACGACCTCGCCGCGCGGGCCTGGGAGCACATCCGGGAGGTCGAGGCGGCCGGCGGCATGGCCAAGGCCATCGACGCGGGCATCCCCAAGCTGCGCGTCGAGGAGGCCGCCGCCCGCACCCAGGCGCGGATCGACTCCGGCCGCCAGCCGGTGATCGGCGTCAACAAGTACCGGGTGGAGAGCGACGAGCAGATCGAGGTGCTCAAGGTCGACAACTCCTCGGTACGGGCCCGCCAGGTCGAGAAGCTGCGCCGGCTGCGCGAGGAGCGCGACGAGGCCGCCTGCCAGGACGCCCTGCGCGCGCTCACCCGGGCCGCCGAGGCCGGTCCGCAGCGCGGCAGCTCGCTGGACGGCAACCTGCTGCACCTGGCCGTCAACGCGGCCCGAGCCAAGGCCACCGTCGGCGAGATCTCGGACGCCCTGGAGAAGGTGTACGGGCGCCACTCCGGCCAGATCCGTACCATCTCGGGTGTGTACCGAGACGAAGCGGGCCCGTCGGCCCCCCTCCAGCGCACCCGCGACCTGGTCGAGCGGTTCGAACGGGCCGAGGGCCGCCGGCCGCGCATCCTGGTCGCCAAGATGGGCCAGGACGGCCACGACCGCGGCCAGAAGGTGATCGCCACCGCCTTCGCCGACCTCGGTTTCACCGTCGACGTCGGCCCGCTGTTCCAGACCCCGGCCGAGGTCGCCCGCCAGGCCGTCGAGGCGGACGTCCACATCGTCGGCGTCTCCTCGCTGGCCGCCGGCCACCTGACGCTGGTGCCCGCGCTGCGCGCCGAACTCGCCGCGGCGGGGCGGGAGGACATCACCATCGTGGTCGGCGGCGTCATCCCGCCGCAGGACTTCGACGCCCTGTACGAGGCCGGCGCGGCGGCGGTCTTCCCGCCGGGAACGGTCATCCCGGAGGCGGCGTACGACCTGCTGGAGTCCCTGGCGGCCGACCTCGGCCACGAGCTGACCGCCTGATCGCATGCCTCCACGGACGATCGACCTCGACAGCTATGTGACGGGCGTCCTCGACGGCTCGCGCGCCTGGATCGCGCGCGCCGTCACCCTCGTCGAGTCCTCCCGGCCCGACCACCGCGCGCTCGCCCAGCAACTGCTCCAGCGGCTGCTGCCGCACGCGGGCGGCGCGGTGCGGGTGGGCATCACGGGCGTGCCCGGCGTCGGCAAGTCGACCTTCATCGACTCCTTCGGCACCATGCTGACCGGAGCCGGGCACCGGGTGGCGGTGCTGGCCGTCGACCCGACGTCCAGCCGGACCGGCGGCTCCATCCTGGGCGACAAGACCCGGATGGAACGCCTCGCCGTCGACCCCGCCGCGTTCGTCCGGCCGTCCCCGACCTCGGGGACGCTGGGCGGGGTCGCCAAGGCCACCCGGGAGTCCATGGTGGTGATGGAGGCGGCCGGGTACGACGTGGTACTCATCGAGACGGTGGGCGTCGGCCAGTCGGAGACGGCGGTGGCGGGTATGGTCGACACCTTCCTCCTCCTCAGCCTGGCCCGGACCGGGGACCAGCTCCAGGGCATCAAGAAGGGCGTGCTGGAGCTCGCGGACGTCATCGCCGTCAACAAGGCGGACGGGCCGCACGAGACCGACGCGAAGGCAGCGGCCCGCGAACTCGCGGGCGCGCTGCGGCTGTTGCAGGCCCCGGACGCGGCGTGGACGCCGCCGGTGCTGACCTGCAGCGGGCGCGACGGCGCGGGGCTCGAAGCGCTCTGGGAGCGGTTGCAGCAGCACCGCAAGGTGCTGGACGCGACGGGCGCGCTGGCGGCGAAGCGCCGTGAGCAGCAGGTGGAGTGGACGTGGGCGATGGTCCACGACCAGCTGTACGCCCGGCTGCACGAGAACCCCGAAGTGCGGCGGCTGTCCGGGGAGTTGGAGGCCGGAGTCCGGGCCGGGACGCTGCCGGCCGGGCTGGCGGCGCAGCGGATCCTGGACGCCTTCTTCGGCGCCCCCTGACAGGAGCGGACACCATCGCCACCATCGTCCAGGACATCACGATCGAGGCCGACGCGGACCAAGTCTGGGACGCCGTACGGGATGTGGGCGCCGTGCACCGGCGCCTCACCCCCCGCCACGTCCTCGACACCCGGATCGAGGGCGACACCCGCCACCTGACCATGCCCGGCGGCGCGGTCATCCGTGAGCTGATCGTCAGCGTCGACGACGACCTCCGCCGGCTCGCCTACTCGGCGGTCGAGGGCTTCACGATCCCCCTCACCCACCACCACGCATCCTTCCAGGTCCTCCCCGAGGGCCCCGGCCGGTGCCGCCTGCGGTGGACCACCGACATCCTGCCCCACGCCATGGCCGAGCAGGTCCGCCTGCGGGTCACCCGGGGAGCGCAGGTCATGAAGGAGACGCTGGAGCAGCGGACCGCCTGACCGGCAACCGGTCCGAAGCAATCAAGCGTATACGGAGTATCCTCCGGCGCGCCCGCCCACCCGCTCCGAACCACCCGCCTAACGTGGCTTCCGCCCTGGCGATCCAGGGCGGATCCGCAGGCGGGCGCCCCCTGTCGATGCAGCAACCTCCAGTCTTTCCTCGAAGGGAAACGCAACGACATGGCATTCAGAAGAACGCTGGGCACGATCGGCACCACGGTGATGCTCGCCTTCACCGCCGTCGGCGGGCTCTGCCCGGTCGCCAACGCGGCGGAGCCGGTGGTCACCGTCGCGGGCCAGCAGCTCTCGATCAAGCCGGCGACGTCCGCCGCCGACAGCCCGAAGGCCACCGACTCGGTCGTCGGGGTGAGCAAGAACTCGGGCGCCAAGCCGCTGGACCTCAACTGCTGGAACTACGCCTTCGACGGGCCGTGGTTCTACGAGACCTGTAACGGCAGCAGCTACCGCGTCTTCGTCGACTGCTCGGACGGCTACCGGTACATCTCCACCGCCTACTTCAGCGGCCAGCACAACTTCGCCCTGGAGTGCCCGGCCGGCGATGCCGTCGGCGGCGGCGCGATCGGCAACTGAGCGACCGCCGACGCGTGACCGCATGACAGCGGCCCCGGCTCCCCGCGCCACGGGGGAGCCGGGGCTTCGCCGCGGGGCGACACGAAGGCCCACTCAAGTCCGCACCAGAACCGTCCCTGCCGGGCTCACAGGCCGGCTCCGCCGGCCAAGCGCATGGATGGTGAACGCCGTGCCCCACCCGTGCGTGGGGCACGGCGCTTCACGGGTCTCGGAGTACTCGAACCACACCACCTTGCCCTCCGCTGTCGGGTACCAGCCCCACGCGTCCGTGAGCGCCTCGACGAGCAGCAGACCACGCCCACCGGTCGCCTCCTCGTCGCACTCCATGAGACGCGGCTCCATGCCTCGGTCCGCCACCTCCACCCGCACCCGCCCACCGCACCAGCGGACGGTGACGACACACCGCTCCCCCGTGTGCACCAGCGCGTTGGCAATCACCTCGCTCGCGCACAACTCCAGCTCCTCCAGCGCGACTTCGGAGAGCGGAACACCCCACTCCCGCACGATCGCCACCACCAACCGCCGCGCCCCCGGCACGGCGTCAACCCCCACCGGAACCCCCCACTCCGCCGGAACCGGGAACCGGGCGTTGCTCAACGGGCTGACCACCACTGGGACTCCATCCGGTCATGAATCGACACATCAGAGCCATGCCGGTTCGTCCGGATTCGCGCCGACCGCCCGAATGGCTGACAACAAGTCAACGCGGGTACACAGAGGAGGAGAACCGGAGAAGCTGGTGCAGCCGTTGAACCGGTTGAACAGAGGACGGGATCGCCATGACCCACCGACCGCGCACACCGAACGCCGACCTCGCCGCACTCATGCAACAGGCGAAGTGGGGCAACGACCAGCTCGCCCGGGCCGTGAACCGGGTCGGGTGCGAGGCCGGGCTCCGGCTGACCTACGACAAGTCCGCGATCTCGCACTGGCTCTCCGGCAGCCGGCCGCGCACCGAGGTGCGGGGGGCCATCCGGGAGGCCTTCTCTCGCCGACTCGGACGGCCGGTGACGCCCGAGGAGACCGGCTTCGAGTCGGAGACCGCGCCGACGGGCGATCCGGGCGGCCTGGGCGAGCTGATGTCGCTCGGAAAGGCCGACATGGACCCGTCGCGCCGTGGTGTGCTGGCCGCCGGACTGTACTCGCTCGCCCTGACGGTGCCGGTGTTCGGCGACACCGCCGGACGGATCAGCCATGCCGCTGCCGGCCGCACCGTGCGCGTCGGCCCGGGCGAGGTGGAGACGGTCCGCGCCATGACCGACCGGATCGCCGGCATCCTCGACGAACTCGGCGCCGCCCACGCCCGCCCGATGGCCGCCGCTTTCCTGGTCAACTCCGTCGGACCCTGGCTCCAGGCATCCGGCACCGCGCGGGTAAGGGCCGACCTGCTCGCGGCCGCCGCCGACCTCACCTACCTCACCGGTTGGATGGCCATGTACGAGACCGCCCACGGTCTCGGCCAGAAGTACTACGTCCAGGCCCTCGAACTCGCCCGCGAAGCCCAGGACCACGTGACGTACTGCCGCACTCTGCGCGGCATGGCACTCCAGGCGTCCAATCTGGGCTACGGACCGAAGGCGCTGGAGCTCGCCGACTCCGCCGCCGAAGCCGCACCGGCCTCCGGTCCCCGCCTGCGCGCCTTCCTCTCCGGACAACAGGCGCACGGCGCCGCCATGGTGAAGGACCGGCGACAGGCCTTCGCGCGCCTCGCCGAGACCGAGACCGCTCTGGGACAGGCCGAGGGCCGCAACGACTCCGTCGGGGGCTACGACGAGGCCGCGTACCACTTCCACGTCTCGCACGTCCTCTACGAACTCGGCGACCTCCCCGGGGCGATCAAGGAACTCCAGCTCTCCAACCGAGTACGCCCCGCCAACGAGAAACAGGGCCGCGTGCACGGCAACGGCCTGCTCGCCCGCCGGCAGATGGAACTCGGACATGTCGAGGCCGCATGCGCCACCTGGGACACGTTCCTGGACGACTACGTCACGATCAGCTCCGTCCGGGGCGACGAGCACTTCCGCGCCCTGGACGCGTCTCTTCCGACCCACGCCGCCAACCGCACGGTGCGCCGACTCCACCAGCGCACCCGCGAGGTCGCCCGGCAGAAGGCCGCCTGAGCCATGGGGTTCGCCCTCGTCGTACGCTTCGTCGCCCACGACGCAACAGCAGCCCGCGCCTTCGACCGACTGGCGGAGGCCGCGCTCGAAGGCATCCGTGCCAAGGAACCCGGCACGCTCCTCTACCTCAACCACACCGTGCCGGACGAACCGAACGTCCGGCTCTTCTACGAGCTGTACGCGGATCACGCGGCCTTCGAGGAACACGAGCGACAGCCCCACGTCCGCCGCTTCCTGGCCGAACGCGGCCAGTACCTCGAATCGTTCGAGGTGACGTTCTTGGACACGATGTCCGGCAAGGGGCCCTGAGGTGACAGCGGTGCGGATCGGAATCACTGGGCATCGGGGGCTGACGGCCGAAGTGGAGGAACAGGTCCGTCGAATCATCGAAACCGCCCTCCCGAACGAGGCCCCGTCCGACCTCATCGTCGTGTCCTGCATCGCGGACGGGCCGGATTCCTGGCTGGCGGAGATCGCGCTCAAGCAGGGCGCTCAGCTTGAGGTCATCGTCCCCGCCGACCGGTACCGGGACGGTCTCCCGGACTGGCACCACGCGACCTACAACCGGCTGTTCGACCGCGCCGCCGCCGTGCACCGCACCGGCCACGTCGAATCCGACGAGCCCGCCCACCTGGCGGGCGGGGAACTCCTCGTGAACCACATCGACAAGCTCCTCGCCGTCTGGGACGGCCTCCCGGCCCGTGGCCTGGGCGGGACGGCGGACGTCGTCGCGTACGCCCGTCGGCGAGGCGTGCCGGTCGAGGTGCTCTGGCCCGAGGGAGCACGCCGATAGCCGGTCTCACATCGGCTTCTCGCCGAGCGCGGCCCGCACCCGGTCGATGGAGTCGGGCGCCGGCACGGCTGGGCATCGATCCAACAAGGACCGTGATCAGCCCGCCAACCGATCAGGGTGAGACCGGCGCTGGCGATACATGGAGTCCGTCATCGAGCTGAGCCGGAGGGACGTGGTGGATCGCCGGGGCTTCGTGGCCGCCTCCAGTGCGTACGCGCTCGCGGCGCTGGGTCTGCCCGACCCGGACGCCGTCCTACGACGGGTGCGGCTCAAGGCTGGTGGCAAGGTCCAGGTCGGGCGGGGCGAAGTCGCCGCCATCCGCCAGATGACGAAGTCGCTCGGCTCCGCGGCAGCGGAACTCGGTGGCGGGCACGCCCGCCACCTCGCCGTGCGCTACCTCCATGACGATGTCGCCCCCTGGCTGGACGGAACCTGGAGCGAAGTCGTCGGCCGGGAGCTTTTCGCCGCAACCGCGCAACTCGTGCACCTGGCCGGGTGGATGGCTCAGGACGAGGGCAACCAGGACGCCGCCCAGCAGTACTACGCCCACTCGTTCCGCCTGGCTTCCGAGGCCGGCGATGCCGAGTTGGCGGCCACCGCCCTGCGTGGTCTCGCCGTCCAGGCCATCGACCTCGGGTTCAGGCCCACCGCCGTCCGCATCGCGGAGGAGTGCGTCGACCAGGCCAAGACCCTCGACAACCCCCGCGCTCTGGCCTACTACCAAGCCACCCTCGCCAACGCCGCCGCTCTCGACGGCGACCGTCGCACCGCCACCGGCGCGCTCGCGGCCTCCCAGACCTCGATCGAACGTGCCGCCGACACCCCCGGCGAGTCCTGGGCCTCGCACTACAGCATCGGCCGGTGGGCCCACGAGTCCGGCATGATCCTGGCCCGACTCGGCGACCACACCGGCGCGCAGGAGCATCTCCACCACGCGCTCGACATCCACGGCCTCGACCGCCGCCGTACCCGCGCGATCGTCCTCGCCGACCTCGGCACGGTCCGCCTCCGCCGGGACGACGTCGACGGCGCCCTCACCTCCTGGAACGACTTCCTCGACTGCGCGGACGGCATCCGTTCCGTCAAGGTCCAGGACGCCGTCAACGACCTGCGAGCCCGTCTCTACCGACTGCGCGACATCCCCGGCGTCGAGGAACTGGACGAGCGGGCCGCAGCTCTAGGGTGAGCAGATGACAGACGATCAGTGGCGGCGGGTCCGGGCCTATCTGAACGATCACCGCTTCGAGTTGACCAAGCGGATCCTGGCCGAGGATCCACCTGAGCACCTGATCCCGAACACACCGTTGCTCGCTCGCCGACACTGGATTCCCGACAAGCCCGTACCCCTGGAGCGCGTCCGGCTGCGCTGGCGGCCGGACGCGCCGGATGCCCTGCTGGACGGCGGCGAGCCGGAGCTCGACCACATCCGGCCCCGCCGGGAGGACGGCACCCGCTACCGCTACTACGCCGACGCGGTAAGGGATCTCGCCAAGCCCAGGCTGTTCGAGAACCGCAGCTGCTACCGCCTGCTGAACGTCGAGGACTCCACCGACAGTCCGGTACTCACCTTCGGGCGCGGGCAGTACTTCGACGTCATCAACATCTGCGAGGCCGCCGCGCACGAGTACGCCTCAGCTGCCTTGGCCGAATCCACGCACACCCCCTTCCGGGACGCCATCGGCGATCCGACCGACCTCGCCCGGCGCCCCGTCATGGCAGCCACCAGCACGCTCGTCCTCCGCCACGACCGCCGCACCGGCGACGCCGAGTTCGTCCTCCACTGGCGCGACCCCGCCAAGGTCGCCAGCGGTGGCGGCCTGTACCAGGTGATGCCGGTCGGGATGTTCCAGGCCTCGCACGACGCACCGTGGAACGAGGCCAACGACTTCGACCTCTGGCGCTCCGTCCTCCGCGAGCTGAGCGAGGAACTCCTCGGCGCCACCGAGGACTACGGCAGCGACACCGCCCCCATCGACTACGCCTCCTGGCCGCTCGCCAGGAGGCTCGATGCCGCCCGCGAGGACGGACGTCTCCGCCTGTACTGGCTCGGCCTCGGCATGGACCCGCTGACCTACGTCACCGACATGCTCACCGTCGCCGTCTTCGACGCCGACCTGTTCGACGGGACGTTCCGGCACATCGTCTCGACCAACGACGAAGGCCACCGCGTCGGTCTGGAGGACGCGACCGGACACTCGGCCGGCATCCCGTTCACCGCCGAGCAGGTGGACCGCCTCACCGGCAGCGAGCCGATGCAGCCCGCCGGGACGGCGCTGCTGCGGCTGGCCTGGCGGCACCGCGACGCACTGACGGGCTGAACCGGCAGCAGCCGCAGGACGCCCCGCACACCCGGCCGAGTCGGCGCGGTGACGCGGGCTACCAGAAGAAGCTCCTCTGCCACCAGGACCTGCGCCGCTTCCCGGCCCGGCCCGAACGGGGCGGCCGCAGCGCCGCGGGGGACGATCTCCGCAGGTACCCGAGGAGGTAGGCGGCGAAGGACGGCGCGCATTCGTGCACGCCCTCGCACGTCTCGGCGACCTCGTAGACCTTCCCGCCCTTCTCGGCCGGCCCGATGAAGGCGTAGATGTAGCCCTGGTGGCCCATGAACACGACGCAGCCGTCGAGCGACTCGCCCGGGGCCGTCTCCTCAAGGATGTCCCGGGCGTGCTCCTTGATGCCCAGGATCTCCGGGAACTCGTACGTCTCCCCGCGCAGCGCATGGAACCCGCCACCGCCCGCCAGGGCCAGGAACTCCCGGTAGTCCTCGGGGAGGGTGACTCCCTGGTCCTCCTCGATCAGCGCTATCTCTTCCGGGGTCAGACCGACCGCCCCGTCCAGCGATCCGGGGTACGCGTCCAGGATCCGTGACATCACACCGGCCATGCGCCCCGCACCTCGAAGGATCGTGGAAATCCGCCCGCGGCCTCGACCGGCCGGGCGCGGGTCCATGATGCCAAAGCCCTGACCTGGGCCTCCCGCTCGGCCTTCGACGACGCCTCAGTCATCTGACTGCCCCGGAAGCGAAAGGTCAAATGACTGATGCGACACGTGTGACCGCGGCGACAGAGTGGTGTCACCCGGCGGGCACAGCAGGCATGCCGGCACCACACCATGGGAGTTGTCGCTTTGAACATCCTGTCGGGCAAGCTGGCGAAGACCGCGGGCGCCCTGGGCCTCGCCGTGGCCGCGCTGACCACCCTGTCGGCCGTCCCGGCCGCGGCGAGCACCGCCGCCACGGCGGGCTGCACCAAGTACTACCGCTACGACAACATCCAGGTCCAGGTGGACAACTGCTCCAGCGGCTGGGTCTGGATGTACACCGAGAAGGGCAACTTCGACAAGGGCATCGTCCATGTCACGAAGTCCTGGAACGGAGACGAGGCCGGGACCCTGGAGGCCGCGCAGGGCAAGACCAACGTGGCGAAGTTCGAGCCGCAGGTGTACAGCATCGTGATCTGCGGCTTCAAGTGGCTCGGCTGGACTCCCCCGGCGAGCCCGTGGTGGACCTACTGCACCAACCCGATCGTCATCAAGTGACCGCCCGGCCGTGATCGCGGAGGCGGCCCGTCGACGGTGTCGGCGGGCCGCCTCCGGCGCCGGCAGACCGCTCAACGCCGCCCGACGGCCTGCCGGGTGCGGCGGACGGCGCGGTGGAGGCGCTGGAGGGCGACGAAGCGGTGCATCCGGCCGGCCGTCGTCAGGCCGTACTTGAGGCGCAGCTGGGGGCTGAGGCCGGCCTGGGCCTCGGGGCCGATGGCGTGCAGGAGGCGGCTGACGTGCTGCTGGTAGGCGGTGCGGTAGGCGTGGTCGCCGTCGGGGACGGTCCAGAAGAACATCGGGATCTCCTCGACCAGGCAGTTGCGGTCGTAGGCGCGCAGGTGTTCGGCGAAGGCGGGTTCGGGGCGGGCGAGCAGCCATTCGCGGACGAGTTCCATCGAGCGGACCCGGTCGACCAGGCCGCGCGGGTCGGTCTTCTTCTGGGTGATGGAGAGGTCGCCGTCCTCGCGTACGCGCCAGTGGTAGATCGGGTCGGCGAGGACGTCGACGCGCTCGGCGAGGAAGTGGTGGGGCACGCTGACCGGGGCGTCCTCGTAGAGGATGCCCTCGGGGTAGAGCAGGCCGGCCGCGTCGAAGAAGGAGCGCCGGTAGACCTTGTTCCAGGCGGTGCGGTCGGTGACGAGGGCGGGCAGTTCGCTGACGTGGGTGCCCAGCCGGGTCTCGCGGAACGGGCGGCGGTGGGCGTGCGAGGGGGTGAGGCCGGTGGTGCGCAGGCGCAGGGCGTTGCCGGCGGCGAAGTCGGAGCCGGTGTCGCCCAGGGTGCTGATCATCAGCTGGTAGGCGTGCGGCGGCACGATGTCGTCGCTGTCGACGAAGGCCAGGTACTCGGTGCCGGGGGTGAGGTGGCGCCAGCCGGTGTTGCGGGCGGCGCCGAGGCCCTGGTTCTCCTGGCGGACCAGCCGGAAGCGCCGGTCCCGTTCGGCGTGGTCCTTGGCGATGGCGGGGCCGTCGTCGGTCGAGCCGTCGTCGACCATGACGCACTCGAAGTCCTCGAAGGTCTGGGCCGCGATCGAGTCGAGGCATTCCCCGAGGTAGCGCTCGACGTTGTAGATCGGGACGACGAGGGAGAGACGCGGGGCCATCGGGCGCCCTTTCGCTCGGCAGCGGCAGCAGCCGCGGCGGCAACCAGCACCACCGGCGGCGGCAGCGGACGGGCCGGGAAGCCGTCGCCGGCCGGTCACCGGCAGTGTTCCGAGCGAGCGTAGGGAGCCCACGCGACCGGCAGGCGAACAGCGGGTGGCGTCCGGTCTGCGACGGGGTGCACCGGCCGTGTCCGGCGTCAGCTCCTGTCCTCAACTCCAGCCGTCAACTCCCTTGACTGAAAGGCCCCATGGGTGGGGGAGGCCCCGGACCGCCCGACCGGTCCGGGGCCTCCCCTCACCCGATCGGGGTCAGGCGCTCTTCACGGCCGCGAAGCGGGCCGACACGTCCTGCCAGTTGACGACGTCCCACAGGCGGGTGACGTAGTCCGGGCGGACGTTGCGGTACTGGAGGTAGTACGCGTGCTCCCAGGCGTCGAAGGCCAGCAGCGGGGTGGTGCCCTGGCCGACGTTGCCGTGGTGGTCGTAGACCTGCTCGACGATCAGGCGCTGCCCGAGCGGCTCCCAGGACAGGATGCCCCAGCCGGAGCCCTGCACGCCGGTGGTGGCGTTGGTGAGCTGCTTCTTGAAGGCCTCGAAGCTGCCGAAGTGCTCGGTGATGGCGTCGGCCAGCTCGCCCTCGGGGCGGTCGCCGCCCTCGGGCGAGAGGTTCTGCCAGAACAGCGAGTGCAGCACGTGGCCGGACAGGTGGAAGGCGAAGGTCTTCTGGAGGCCGACCAGGCCGCCGAACTGCTCCTTGTCGCGGGCCTCGGCCAGCTGGTCCAGGGTGTCGTTGGCGCCCTTGACGTACGCGGCGTGGTGCTTGGAGTGGTGCAGCTCCAGGATCTCGGCCGACATGGCCCGCTCCAGCGCGGAGTAGTCGTACGGCAGGTCGGGAAGCGAGTAGGTGCCCATCAGGACACGGCCCCTTTCGGCGGGTTGAACGGTGGTGATCGTGCCGGGACAACACTATTGCGTATCAGTTGCAAGAACGAAGCATGGGCTCCTGCTTATTCCTCACGACTCGTCGGGCACAATGGTCACCGGTCCATGTAATGAGCGACAAGGGTGAGTGACTGTGACAGGGTCGCCGGTGGTGCTGGGCATCGAATCCTCCTGCGACGAGACCGGCGCGGGTCTGGTGCGGGACGGCGAGCTGCTCGGGCAGGCGGTGGCCTCCTCGATGGACGAGCACGCCCGCTACGGCG
The DNA here is from genome assembly GCF_042792155.1 of Kitasatospora sp. NPDC056651. Classification (NCBI taxonomy): domain Bacteria; kingdom Bacillati; phylum Actinomycetota; class Actinomycetes; order Kitasatosporales; family Streptomycetaceae; genus Kitasatospora; species Kitasatospora sp. NPDC056651. The sequence continues at coordinate 173,047 of NZ_JBHTWX010000002.1, forward strand.
GCGTGGTCCCCGAGATCGCCGCCCGGGCGCACGTCCACGCGATGGCGCCGGTGGTCCGGGAGGCGCTGGACCGGGCCGGGCTCACCCTGGCGGACGTCGGCGCGGTCGCGGTGACGGCCGGTCCGGGGCTGGCCGGGGCGCTCCAGGTGGGCGTGGCCGCCGCCAAGGGGTACGCCTTCTCGCTCGGCGTCCCGCTGTACGGCGTGCACCACCTCGCCGGGCACGTCGCGGCGGCCGCGCTGGACGGCGGGCCGCTGCCGGACCCGTGCGTGGTGCTCATCGTCTCCGGCGGCCACACCTCGTTGCTGCTGGTCCGCGACCTGGCCCGGGACCCGATCGTCCACCTCGGCGACACCCTGGACGACGCGGCCGGCGAGTGCTTCGACAAGGTCGCCCGGATCCTCGGACTGCCCTACCCGGGCGGCCCGGCCATCGACCACGCGGCCCGCGACGGCGACCCGGCGGCCGTCCGGCTGCCGCGCCCGCTGACCGGGCCGAAGGACGACCCGTACGCCTTCTCCTTCTCCGGGCTGAAGACCGCCGCCGCCCGCTGGGTCGAGTCCCAGCGCGAGCCCCGGGTGCCGGACGCGGCGGCCGCGCTGCAGGAGGCGATCGCGGACGTGCTGACCCGCAAGGCGGTCCGGGCCTGCCTCGACCACGGGATCGGTTCCCTGGTGGTGGTCGGCGGGGTCGCGGCCAACTCCCGGGTGCGGGCGCTGGCCGAGCAGCGCTGCGCGGCGGCCGGGATCGCGCTGCGGGTGCCGCCGCCGCGTCTGTGTACGGACAACGGCGCGATGGTGGCGGCGGTCGGGGACCTGCTGGTCCGCTCCGGCGCGGCGCCGGCGCCGGCCGACCTGTCGGTGGACCCGTCGGCGCCGCTGGAGTTCGCGGCGCTCAACCCCCGGCCGTTCGCGCGGACCTGACAAAATTTCGGTCATCATCGAACGGCAATCCGCCCCCGGGTCTTCCCTCCGCGTCCACCTCTGTGCCATTTTACATGTCACACACCAGGCCGCTGCGCCCCCACGTGCACGGCCGCCCCCACCCTCAACGGCCCCCGGAGGCCCCACAGATGCGTCCCTCCCGGATAGCGAAGGGCGGTGCGCGCGGACTCCCCGCGCTCGGCACCGCCCTCCTCCTCGCGCTCGGCCTGTTCACACCGCAGGCGCACGCCGGCCCCGCCGCCCCCGCCACCGCCAAGGCCGCCCAGGCCCCGTCATCGGCGAAGTCCCCGACCGGCGCGCCGCGCACGATCCCCGTCCCCAAGTCCCCCGACACCCCCAAGGACGCCCGCCCGCTCGCCTCCGACCCGCAGGCCAAGGCCACCGCCCCGACGGCGGGCAGCTCCGTCGGCACCGCCCCGGCCGCCCGCCGGCTCGCCGCCTGCGACGTCTCCGCCTTCACCGGCACGTCCGGCGCGGCGCTGGTCCAGAAGGTCAAGGCCGCCGGGCTCGACTGCGTCAACTCGCTGTTCCAGCTCACCGGCAACGACGCCAAGGGCGCCTTCAACGAGGCGCAGATGGCCACCGTCGCCAACGCCCTGCGCGACACCTCGGCCGGCTACCCCGGCGACAACTCCAGCTCCGCCGGGCAGTTGGTGCTCTTCCTGCGGGCCGGCTACTACGTGCAGTGGTACCACCCGGACGACGTGGGCCCGTACGGCGACGCCCTCAAGACCGCCGTCCGCGGCGCGCTGGACGCCTTCTACGCCGCCCCGCACAGCCGGGACGTCACCGAGGCCAACGGCGCCACCCTCGCCGAGGCCGTCACCCTGATCGACAGCGCCCGGGAGAACGCCCGCTACACCGGCGTGGTCAAGCGGCTGCTGAACGACTACACCGGCGCCTGGACCGGCTCGATGGCCACCGCCGTCGCCAACACCGAGACCGTCATCGAGCGCGGCTTCGACCTGCCCGAGTTCACCACCGCCCTCCAGGCCGACCCGGCCTTCGCCACCACCGCGGCCTCCTTCGTCACCCGCAACAGCCTCCAGATCAACGGCGCCGACCCGGTCACCAGGATCGGCATCCAGCTCGGCAACCTGGTCGCCAGCGACGCGCTGCGCGCCCAGGGCCGGCCGATCGTCAAGGACCTGATCAACCGCTACCCGCTCGTCGGCAACACCGGTCCGCTCACCATGAACCTGCTCTGGTTCACGGAGAAGAAGGACGCCGGCAACTGCTCCTACTACGGCACCTGCGACGTACCCGCCAAGCTCGTCCCGCTGGTGCTCACCGTCGACCACACCTGCAACGCCAACCTGCGCATCCGCGCCCAGGACATGACCGCGCAGCAGCTCGCCGACACCTGCACCAGCCTGATCAACCAGGACGCGTTCTTCCACGGGATCGTCAAGGACAACGGGCCGGTCGCCGACGACCACAACACCTCCCTGGAGGTCGTGGTCTTCGACGACTACTACAACTACAGCCTGTACGCCTGGGAGATGTACAAGATCGCCGTCGACAACGGCGGCATGTACGAGGAGGGCGACCCGTCCAAGGCCGGCAACCAGGCCCGCTTCATCGCCCACGAGGCCTCCTGGCTGCGCCCCGCCTTCCAGATCTGGAACCTCAACCACGAGTACACCCACTACCTCGACGGCCGCTACGACATGTACGGCGACTTCGACGCCGGCATGACCACCCCGACCGTCTGGTGGGTCGAGGGCCTCGCCGAGTACGTCTCCTACGGCTACCGCGGCGCGCACTACGACGACGCCGTCACCCAGGCGGGCAAGGGCACCTACGCGCTGAGCACCCTGTTCGACAGCACCTATGACAACGCGGACTCCACCCGGGTCTACAACTGGGGCTACCTGGCCGTCCGTTACATGCTCCAGTCGCACCCCCAGGACGTCACCGCGCTGCTCGCCAAGTACCGCGTCGGCGACTGGAACGGCGCCCGCACCCTGCTGAAGACCACCATCGGCACCCGCTACGACGCCGACTTCGCCACCTGGCTCAAGTCCTGCGCGGCCGACAACTGCGGCTCGCTGCCCGTCGACCAGGCGCCGCTGTGCGCCTCCGCCGACATCCGGCAGTACGACAAGAACTGCCGGCGCGACGGCGTGGCCGCCACCACCGGGAACTACGCCTACAGCTTCCTGTACCTGCCCGCCGGCGTGCAGCAGCTGACCATCACCACCAGCGGCGGCACCGGCAACGCCGACCTCTACTACAACGGCGGCAGCTGGGCCACCACCGGCTCGTACCTGGCCAAGTCCGCGGGCGCCGGCAACTCCGAGACCCTGACCGTCGCCAACCCGCCGTCCGGCTGGGTGTACTTCAGCCTCTACGGGCAGCAGGGCTTCGGCGGCGTCACCGTCACCACGACCTACCACTGATCCGTCGCGCACCGATCTGTCACGCACCGATCCGTCACGCACTGATCCTTCACGCTCCACGCACACAGGAGGGCCCCGCGGCATCGCGGGGCCCTTCCGCTTCCCCCAAGTAATTCGAAACCGGTTATAACGATTGACTCTCGAATAGCCCGTCAACACCGCGCAAAGGATTGCATATTCTTCTCCAGAGGGGGTGCCCGAAGGCCTCGGATTCGGTTAGGGTCCTGAGCCAGATGATCCGTCCGGCGCCCGCCCCGGGAATGCCGGACACCACCCGAAGGCCCAGGTTCGGAGATTTCTCCGCACCGAAGTGCCGAATACCGGAATGGAGAGCACTCATGAAGATGATCAAGGCGCTCGTCAAGAAGTTCAAGAAGGACGAGGACCTCGCGAACCACGCGTGGGTGCTGCACGTCATCTGACGCAGCCGGTGGCCGGCGGGGTCATGGGTCGGCCGCGACCCCGCCGGCATCACCTCGAAAACATTTTCCCGCCATTTCGAAATGGAGGACGGATTCCCATGGCAGAAATGGCACCGGCGATACCACGCAGCCATTCCGTCGTCTTCGCCCCGAGGATTCAGGAGCTACTGGACCGGGACGAGAAGGTGTTCCGGATCGACCCGGCGAAGGTCGGCGTCTCGGACTCCCGGCTGATGTCCGAAATCGTCGCGGCGCGCCCCGTGCTCGCCACCGAGCGCTCGGTCTACAAGCCCGCCGCCGGAGCCGAGATCCCCCACGACAGCGCGACCCGCACCATCCGCGCCCTCGGGCAGGACGCCATGGCGGGCATCCGCAAGCCCCCGCCCCCCGCGCGCGGCATGTCCGGCTCCTGGCCCTACGCGGGCACCTCGTACCTGCGCCGCTGGCTGTTCGGCGCCGACCCGCTGCCGGTCTCACTGCTGTCCAAGCGCGGCATCACCCGCTCCGACACCCTCTCCCGGCTCGTCGACCAGGCCGTCAGCGCCTTCCCCGGCGGCGCCGAGCAGGACGGCCGCACCGCGCTGGCCGGACTGATCCGCGACGCCGCCGACCCGCTGGAGCGCAGGCAGGCCATCGCGATGTACCGGCGGGCGACCGCCACCCTCTGCGACGGCGTGGCGGCGCTCGCCGGCAATGCCCTGTGGCTGACGGGCCCGGGGCGCGAACGGCCGGAGAACCTCACCACCGTCCTCTGGGAGACGCTCCGGCTGCTCCCACCGGCCTGGATGCTCTACCGCAAGGGCGGTACGGCGTACACCGCGCTGCACCCCGAGATCCGGGCCGAGGACGACGTCGCGCTGTTCCCGCTGCTGATGCACCGCCACCCGGACTACTGGCCGGACCCGACGGAGTTCCGGCCCGAACGGTGGGACGGCGTGGCGGACCCGGAGCGGACGCCCGCGTTCATGCCCTTCGGCTACGAGGGCGCGCGCTGCTGGGCCAAGCACCTCGTCGTCCCGCTGGCCGAGCGGCTGCTGACCGTCGCCCTCGACAACCGGATCGCCATCCGCAGCCCGCGGCAGGACGCGGAGGTCCCGCTGCGCTCGCTGCTCTCGGTGCGCTTCGAGGCCCGGGCCACGGTATGAGCGACCGCAGGGAACCGCCCACCCTCGCCGGCTGGGTCGGCGACGTCGAGGGCTTCACCCGCGACCGGTGGCAGCGCGAGCCCGCGCTCTTCACCCCGGAGGCCCTCGCCCCGGCGTTCGACCTCGACGAGCTGGACGCCGCCTTCGACGGGGGCCTGCTGCGCACCCCGTACCTGGAGATGGTCCGCTCCGACAAGGTCACCATCCCGCCCGGGGCCTTCACCACCGACCGCGTGGTCAACGGCGTCACCCACCACGGCTTCGCCGACCGGGCCAAGGTCCTCGCCCTGCTGCGCCAGGGCGCGACCCTGCTGCTGCGCCGCGTCGACCAGTGGCACCGCCCGACCGGCGACCTGGTGGCGCGCCTCTCCGAGGAGCTGGACCGGCGGGTGGAGGCCTTCTTCTTCGTCACCCCGGCCGGCGGCCAGGGCCTCGCGGTGCACCGCGACGACGCCGACGTGTTCGTCCTCCAGGCCTCCGGACGGAAGACCTGGTACGTCCACGACGCGCCGACGGCGACGGACTGGCGGCTCGGCGAACTCCCGGACGACGAGCACTCGCCGCTGCGGCTGCACGGCGTCCTCGAACCCGGTGGCGTGCTCTACGTCCCGCGCGGCTTCGCGCACCGCGCGGTCGGCGCGGGCGGCCTCTCCGCCCATCTGTCGCTGACCGTCCGCGACCTCTCCGTCCAGGACCTGCGCACCGCCCTGGAGCAGCAGTTGGCCGGAGGCCTGGCGCTCCCGGCGCGCCCGCTCGGCGAGGCCGCGATCGCCGACGCCTGCGCCGCCCTGCTCGACCACGTCCGGGCGCGGCTCGACGCGCTCGGGCCGGAGGAGCTGCTGCGCGCCGCCCGGGCCGCCGAGGCGCGAAGGCCGACCGAGGCGCGGCATCCGACCGAGGCGCGGCATCCGACCGAGGCGCGGCGGCCGGCCGAGGCGCGGCGGCCGGCCGGGGCCGCCCCGGCCGAGACGCTGGCCGCGGCGGCCCGGGCGTGGGAACCCGGTGCGCCCGTCACCGGACGCACCGGGCCGGCCTTCGTCAGCCGCACCTGGCGCAGGCTGCGCGGCGCGGCCCGCGCCGGAAGCAGCGCCTGACGTCCGCGGGGATCAGCCCTCCTCCCCCGCGCCCGTCCGCTGGGCGGGCACCGCGCGGTCCCGCTGGAGGTCCAGCAGTTCGCGGAACAGCCCGTCCGGCCGGGCGGCCAGCTCGGACCAGGTGCCGGACTGGACGATCCGGCCCCGGTCCATCACCAGCACCCGGTCCGCGACCGCCGCGTTGGCGATGTTGTGGGTGACCAGCAGGGTGATCCGGCCCGGCGCGAGGTCGCGCAGGGCGTGCAGGATCCGGTGCTCGGCGCGCGGGTCCAGGTCGGAGGTCGGCTCGTCCAGGATCAGCAGGCCGGGGCTGCGCACCGTGCGGTAGAGCGCCCGGGCCACCGCCGCGCGCTGCCAGCCGCCGCCGGACAACTCGGCGCCGCCCCACCAGCCTTGGGCCAGCAGGGTGCGCCAGCCGGAACGCAGCCGGCCGACGATCTCGTCGAAGCCGGTCCGCGCCGCCGCCTCCTCGACATCGGCCATCAGCCGGTCGGTGCGGTGGCCGAGGTGGACGTTCTCGGCGGCGCCCAGCGGCCAGCGGGCGAACTCCTGCGGCACCCGGGCCACCCGGGACCACATGCCGTCCGCGTCCAGCTCCTCCACCGGCACGCCGTCCCAGGTGATCCGGCCGGACTGCGGCAGGTAGAGGCCGGAGAGCAGCTTCAGCAGGGTCGACTTCCCGCTGCCGTTCTGCCCGATGACGGCGACCACCTCCCCGGCCCGCAGCGTCATGCTGACCCCGCGCAGCGCCGGTTCCTGCTGGTCGCCCGGGTAGGTGTGGACCAGGTCGGTCACCTCGACCGACCGCGGGGCGTCCGGCACCAGCGAGCCGCGCCGGATGCGGTGGCCGCCGGCCTCGTCCAGGAAGGTGAAGTAGTCGTCGAGGTAGAGGCCCATCCGGTACAGCCGGGCGCCGTTGCCGACCAGGCCGTGCAGGCCGGTGGCGGCGGTGCGCAGCGCGAAGGTGGCGGTACCGGCGGCGGCCAGGTCGATCCGGCCGCCGGCCACCAGGTAGAGCAGGGTGCCCCAGATCAGCGCGCTGCCCACGCCGGTGCCGAGCGCGGCCAGCAGCGACACCCGGGCGGCCTGCCTGGTCGCCCGGTCGGCGGACGCGATGATCTTCCCCTCGGCACGGCGGTACTTGGCCATCAGGAACGGCGTGACCTGGTCCGAACGGACCTGGTCGGCACGGGTCTTGTCGATCAGGAACCACCGGTAGACGCGCAGCGCCCCGCGCTCCTCGTCGGTGGCCACCGCCGCCAGGTAGTGGATCCGGGCGGTGCGGACGGCACCCACCCCGGTCGGCACCGAGCCGAGCAGCAGCAGCGGCACCAGCCAGGGGTGCAGGGTGGCCAGGACGCCTGCGGCGGCGGCCAGCGAGACGGTGGAGGCGATCACGTCCTGGGCGTTGGAGAGCAGGTCGGGCGTGGTCGAGGCGCCCCGGTCGGCGGCCTCCCACTGCTCGTTGTAGGCGGGTTCGTCGTACGCCTTCAGCTCGGCGGCGCACCCGGCCGCGATCAGCCCCAGCTCCGCCTCCCGGGTGATCCGCGGCGAGACCCGCCCGGACAGGCCCACCACGGTGATGCCCAGCACGGCGCGCAGCGCGGCCGAGACGGTGAGCAGCAGCAGCGAGGGCGCGGCGGCGCGCAGGTGGCCGGTGACCGGGCCGGGCACCAGCAGCGCGCCCAGGGTGCCGGTGGTGGCGAACAGCGCGAGCGCCCCGAACACGCCGGCCAGCGCCTGGCAGACCAGCAGCAGCACGGTGGACGTCCGGTCCGCCGCCCAGGCCAGCGTCATCGCCCGGCGCACCAGGTGCGGCAGCCGGCGCAGCATGGCGCTCGCGGACATCGAGGCGGCGGCCTGGGCGCGGCGGTCGCCGGGGTAGCGCAGGCGCAGCTCCTCGTCGTGTTCGGTCTCGCTCCCGTCCGTGGTGGCCCGGGGTTCCTCGGGTTTCACGACCTGCTGGGACACGGTGTTCCTGGACACGGTGTTCCTCCCTGTTACGGCGGCCGGCGGCCGCGGCGGATCCGCACGCGGGCAGCCCTCACCGCCGAGTGGGCGTGGTGGGTCGGCAGCGGTGCCGGCGGGCACTCCGCTTCTGGGGGCGAGGGCGGTCTGCCGGGTGCGGACCCCGATCCTGACAGCGGTCCGCGGGGCCGCCCGGCGTGTCCCGGGAGGTCTCACTCGATCCGGGTAAATCCGTGTCGGTGACGGCGAGTTGGTGGCAGTCGATCACCGGGGCGGTCCGTGATGTTCGATTCCGGGAGGGCCGGTCGGCATGCGATCGGACGATCCGATGATCATCCCGCAGCAGGCCCGGCCGGTAGGCAAGCCCGGCCGGCGGGCGGGCCCGTACGCCTCCTGTCGCCGAGGCGGGCACCGGAGGCGAGGATGGAGACCCGAGCGCCCCCGTCCCGATCGGAGTGCGATGAGCGACCAGCACAACGTCGTCCTGCTGACCTTCCCCGACGCCGACGGCTGGCGCCCGGCCTTCGACGAGGCGCAGCACCTGCCCGGCCTGCGGTTCGCGGCGGCCCTGGAGCGCAGTGCCGACGGCCTGCTGGAGGCGAAGGACACCTTCGGCCGGGGCGCGGGCGTGGCTACCGTCGGCTCGGGGCTGCTGGGCGCCCTGGTCGGGATGCTCGGCGGGCCGGTGGGCGCGTTCCTCGGCTTCGCGGCGGGCGCGGCGCTGGGCAACGCGGCCGAGGAGCACTTCGCGGGCGAGGCCGGCGCGGCACTGATCGTGCTCTCGCCGCGGGTGCCGGACGGCGGGGCGCTGCTCGCCCTGGAGGTCAGGGAGGCCTCGCCCGACCCGGCGGACGAGCTGGCCGCCCGGCACGGGGCCTCGGTGGAGCGGATCGACGAGCACGCCTTCACCGAACAGGTCCGGGCGGCCGAGAAGAAGGCGGAGGAGGCGACGGACCAGGGCTCCTGACCGCACGCGCGACAGACGGGGCGGGCGGGGCGGGGTGTCCGCACCCCGACCCGCCCGCCTTCACTCCGCCCGCAGCGCGTCGACCGTGCGCGCCCGCGCCGCCCGTACGGCCGGGAGCAGGGCGCCGAGCAGGGCGATCAGCACCCCGCCGAGGGCGAGCAGGACCAGCACCGGGGTGCCGAACACGTCCAGCGCGGAGGCCGGAAAGTTCAGCCCGGCGCTGCGGCCCATCGCGGGCACCGTCAGACCGTGCAGCAGCAGCCCCAGCGGCAGGCCGACCAGGCCGCCGACCGCCCCGGCCGGGACCACCGAGGCGAGGACCACGCCCACGGTCTGCGCCGGGGTCATGCCGAGCGCCTTGGTGACGCCCGTGTCCCGGGCGCGCTCGCGGATCTCCAGGACGACGGTGTTGAACACCCCGAGCCCGGCGACCACGAGCAGCAGCGCGGTCAGGGTGGCGGTGAGCGAGTTCAGCGCGGCGATCCCGCCGCTGGAGCCGCGCGGCCCGCCGGTGTCGGCGGTCATGCGCGCCGGGGCGAGGGCGCCGTCGAGGGCCCCGGCGTAGGCGGCGCGGTCGGTGCCGGGCTTCAGCCGGACGGTCCAGGTGTCCGGCCGCGGCGCCGTCCCCGCCGGGTAGTTCACGGCGTCGACGAAGAGTTCGTCGGTCTGCACGTGCGGGTCGAAGACCTCGCCGACGATCCGGACGGTGACGGCCCGGCCGTGGGTCGTGAAGGTCACCCGGTCGCCGAGCGCGACCGAGGCCTCGGTCAGGAAGGTGGCCGGGGCGACGGCCTCGCCCGGGCCCTGGTACCAGCGTCCGGAGACCAGCTTGTAGCCCGCCCAGGAGGAATCGCCGTCGAAGGCCGTCACCAGGGTGCTGCCCGCCACGCCGGGGACGGTGACGTCCTCGGTGCCGGTGCCGAAGTACCGGGCGGTGCCCGGCTGGGCGTCCAGCGCGGCGGTGACGGTGGCCCGGTCCGCCGGGACGGGCCGGTCCATCGGTGCGGCCCCGGGCGGGCCGGCCGGCCGCGCCGGGTGCACCACCACGTCCCCGGCGGCGTGCGACTTCGCCTCCTGCACCCAGCCCATCGTCCCGCCCATGCCCACCGCGAAGACCGCCGCCGCCGTGCCGAACAGCACCGCGGCGAACATCCCGGCGGCCCGGGCCGGGCGGGCGAAGGGCTGGGCGAGGCCGAGGCTCAGCGGGCGGGGCAGCGGCAACCGGACGGCCAGCGCGGCGGCGCGGGCCGCGAAGGCGTCCCGCCGGGTGCCCCCTCCGGTCCGGCCGACGGCGAGCGCGTCCACCGTACGCAGCCGGCCGGCCCTGGCCGCCGCCGCCCAGGCGACCGGCGCGACGGCGGCCAGGGTGCCGCCCGCCACCGCGACGTCCACCCAGGGGGCGAGGCCGAAGGTGTCGGTGCCGTACAGCGAGCCGGTGGTGGCGAGCACCGGGACGGTCAGCAGGTTGCCGGTGACCACCCCGAGCAGGGTGCCGGCACCGGCCGGGACCAGCGCCTGGGCGACGTACGCCCGCACCACCTGGGCGGGGGTACAGCCGAGCGCCTTGAGCACGCCGATCCGCCGGGTGGCGGTGCCGACCGCGCCGGCCACCACGTTGCCCGCGACCAGCACCGACATCGCCATGCCGAGCAGGCCGAAGGCCACCATGAAGGGCAGGAACAGCGCGGTGTTGCGGTCCGAGCCCTGCTTGGCGGTGAGCCAGGACTGCGCGCCGGTGAGCGCCCCGGCGGGAGCGGCGGCGACGACGGCGGCCCGGTCGGCGGCCATCGCCGCGGCGCTGCCGGCGTCCGTGAACCGGTAGAGCATCTCGTAGCCGGAGCCGGAGCCGGAGTTGAGGCCGGAGCCAGTGCCGGAGCCAGTGCCGGAGCCGGAGTTGAAGCCGGAGCCGGAGCCTGAGCCGGGCGCGGCGAGGGCGGCCAGGCCGTCCGGGGTCACCCAGGCGTCCGAGGTCCGGCTGACGGAACGGGCGAAGCCGACGACCTTCAGGGCCGGGGCGCCCGGCAGGCCGGGCAGGCGCAGGCTGCCGCCGAGTTCCCGGGGCTTGTCGGCGTACCCGGCCTCGATCACCACCTCGCCCGGCCGCTGCGGCCAACTTCCTTGGATCATGGTGACGTTGTCGATCCCCGGGGCGGCCTCGGCGCGTCCGGTGACGGCCATCGGCGCCATCGTCACCCCGGGCGGCAGGTCCAGGCCGGGACCGGGCTCGGGGTCGACGGTCACGGTCCGGTACGGCCCGGCCGCGGCCGTCACCCCGGGGGCGTGGGCGGTCGCGGCGAGCTGGTCGGCGCTCACCCCGGCGGCGTCGAAGCGCGCGGTGAGGTGGGCGCCGCGCTGGCCGTCGAAGGCCCGGTCGAAGGGGGCCTGGGAGGCGACCAGCAGCGAGCCGCCGAGGACGGAGCAGGTGGTTGCCACCAGCGCGGCCAGGCCGACCGCGACGGACTGCGTCCGGCGCCTGCGCACCCCCGCCCGCACGACCCGGCCGAGCGCGCTCATGCCGCCACCGCCGAGTCCGTCTCGATCCGGCCGTCCCGCATCCGGACCGTGCGCGTGGCGCAGTCCTCGGCCAGCGCCAGGTCGTGGGTGACGATCAGGACGGTCTGCCCGTCCTCGTGCAGGTCCCGGAACAGCTCCTTGACGTCCTCGCCGGAGGCCGAGTCCAGCGCACCGGTCGGCTCGTCCGCCAGCAGCAGCGTCGGCCGGTTCATCAACGCCCGTGCCACGGCCACGCGTTGGCGCTCGCCGCCGGAGAGCCGGCCCGGGTGGGCGCGGGTGTGCCGCTCGATGCCGAGCGCCTCCAGCAGTTCGGCCGCCCGGCGCCGGGCCTCGGCGCGCGGGACGCCGGCCAGCTCGCCGGCCAGCACCACGTTGTCGGCCACGGTGAGGTCGTCCAGCAGGTTGAAGAACTGGAACACCATCCCGATCGTGCCGCGCCGGTAGCGGGCCGAGGCCGCCTCGCCCAGCCGGTCCACCCGCACCCCGGCCACCGTGACCGTCCCGGCGCTCGGCCGGTCCAGCCCGGCGACCAGGTTCAGCAGGGTGGACTTCCCGCTGCCGGACGGGCCGAGCACGGCCACCGACTCCCCCGCCCGCACGCTCAGCGTGACCTTGTCCAGCGCCGCCCGGGCGCCCTGGTAGTGGCGGCTCACGCCGCTCAGCTCGATCACCGGATCGCCGCTCATGTCCCCGCTCCTCGCCGTCTTCCGCCCGGGCCCCGAAAGAGGGGGCCTGCTGACGAGGACGAAGGTACGAACGGGCGGCGCGCGCCCGCGTCCGTCGCCCGGGGCAACCCCGCTACCGCGTCCGGCGGACCCTGGCGCACCGTCATCCTTCCGATGTAGTCGTCGGGTGCAGCGGCCGCCCGCCACCTGTGGGGCTGTCCCACGGGGCCTCCGGCCAGCACAATGTCCCGGTGATCAACCATCCGACGGTGCGACGGCTGCGCGCGGCGGTCCGCCTGGCCGGCGGTCCGGGCGGGGCGCCGCCGCCCCGGCCGACCCGGCGCGGCCAGGCCTTCGACCTGGCCCTGGCGCTCTTCCTCGCGCTCACCAGCGGGCGCTACGCGACCATCGCGGAGAATCCGGGCCACCCGGCCCGCCACGGCCTCCTGCTGCTGCTCGTGCCGCTCGTCCCGCTGCCGCTGGTGCTGCGCCGCCGCTACCCGCTGTCGGTGCTGTGGGCGGTGCTGCCGGCCGCGCTGCTGGTGCGGCACCAGTCCGAGGACATCGCCTACTCGGCGGGCGTGGCGGTGATCGTCGCCGCGTACAGCGCCGCCGCCTACGGGCGCCGCGCGACGCCCCTGCTGCTGAGCCTGCCGGCCGCGACCGTCGCGCTGGTGCTGCTGTTCTCCGAGGCCAAGCTGCCGCACTTCCCCAATGGGGTGATGGCCGTCCTGGTCCTGGTGCCGGTGTTCGCGGTCGCCTACGAGCTGCGGATGTGGCGCCGCCGGGTGGACGAGGGCCGCGAGCGGCTCTCCGCCCTGGAAAGCGCGCAGCTGGCCGCGCTGCGGCGCGCGGTGGAGCTCGAACGGGCGCGCATCGCCCGGGAGTTGCACGACGTGGTCACCCACAACGTGAGCATGATGACGATCCAGGCCGGGGCCGCCCGCAAGATCCTGGACACCTCCCCGGACCGGGCCCGCACGGCGATGGCCGCGGTGGAGGCGGGCGGGCGCGCGGCGATGACCGAACTGCGGCAGGTGATGGGCCTGTTGACGATCGACGCGGAGACCGGCGACGCCCCGGCCGCCGATGCCGGCCTCAGCCCGCAGCCCGGCCTCGACCGCCTGGACGCCCTGGTCGAAGGCGTCCGGCAGGCCGGACTGCCGGTCGAGCTGGCCGTCCACGGCGAGCGCCGGCCCGTCCCGCCCGGGATCGAGCTGGCCGCGTACCGGGTCGTCCAGGAGGCGCTCACCAACACCGTCAAACACGCGGGCGGCGCCGCCGCGGAGGTGACCGTCGAGTACGCCCCGGACCGGTTGCGGATCGAGGTCACCGACACCGGCGGCCGCCCCACCGGCGCCGCCGCCACCGGCGACGGACGCGGCCTGCTCGGCCTGCGCGAACGCCTCGCCGTCTACGGCGGCACCCTGCACACCGGCCGCCGGCCGCGCGGCGGCTACCGCGTCACGGCCCTTGTCCCCTTGGAGAGTTGATGAGCGAGCAGTCGCTGCGGGTGGTGGTCGCCGACGACCAGGCCCTGGTCCGCACCGGGTTCCGGCTGATCCTGGAGTCGGAGGGCATCGAGGTGGTCGCCGAGGCCGAGGACGGCGAGCAGGCCGTCGCGGCCGTCCGGCGCTGCCGGCCGGACGTGGTGCTGATGGACATCCGGATGCCCGGCCTGGACGGGCTGGAGGCGGCCCGCCGGATCCTGGCCGACGGCGCTCGGCAGCCGCCGCGGATCATCATGCTGACCACCTTCGACCTCGACCACTACGTCTACGCGGCGATGGCGGCCGGGGCCAGCGGCTTCCTGCTCAAGGACGTCACCCCGGAACACCTGGCCGCCGCCGTCCGGCTGGTGCGCACCGGGGACGCGCTGCTCGCCCCGGCGATCACCCGCCGCCTGGTCGAGCGCTTCGCCCGCCCGGACGACCCGGCCGGCGCCGCCACCCCGCACCGCGAACTGGGCACGCTCACCCCGCGCGAGCTGGAGGTGATGGGACTGCTCGCCCGCGGCCTCAGCAACGCCGAACTCGCCGCCCGGCTCGGGCTGTCCGAGGCGACGGTGAAGACGCACGTGGCCCGTATCCTCGGCAAGCTGGGCCTGCGGGACCGGGCCCAGGTGGTGGTCGCGGCGTACGAGACCGGGCTGGTCAGCGTGGGCTCGGCGGAACACCGGTAGGCGTGGACCTCACGGGGACGGCAGGGAGCCCGGGCGGTCGGTCGACCACCCGGGCTCCCGCCGGACCGGCCGCGATCAGGCGAGGTCGAAGCGGTCCGCGTTCATGACCTTGACCCAGGCCCCGACGAAGTCCTCGACGAACTTCTCCTTGGCGTCGTCGGCCGCGTACACCTCGGCGACGGCCCGCAGTTCGGCGTTGGAGCCGAACACCAGGTCGGCGCGGGTGCCGGTCCACTTCACCCGGCCCGCGGCGTCCCGGCCCTCGAAGGTGTGCGCGTCCTCCGAGGTGGCCTTCCAACTGGTGTCCAGGTCCAGCAGGTTGACGAAGTAGTCGTTCGTCAGCACACCGGGGGTCTCGGTGAACACACCGTGGGCGGACCCGCCGTGGTTGGCGCCCAGCACGCGCAGGCCGCCGACCAGCACGGTCAGTTCGGGCGCGCTGACGCCCAGCAGGTTGGCCTTGTCGAGCAGCAGGTACTCGGCCGGGAGCCGGTTGCCCTTGCCGACCCAGTTGCGGAAGCCGTCCGCCTTGGGCTCCAGCGCGGCGAAGGACTCGGTGTCGGTCAGCTCCTGGGTCGCGTCCACCCGGCCGGGCGCGAACGGCACCTCGACGGCGAGGCCGGCCGCCTTGGCCGCCTGCTCGACGCCGACGCCGCCGGCCAGCACCACCAGGTCCGCGAGCGAGACCTGCCGGTCGCCGGCCTGGGCGTTGAACTCCTGCTGCACGCCCTCCAGGGCCCGCAGCACGGTGGCCAGCTTGTCGGGCTCGTTGACCTCCCAGCCGATCTGCGGCTGGAGCCGGACGCGGCCGCCGTTGGCGCCGCCGCGCTTGTCGCTGGAGCGGAAGGAGGAGGCGGACGCCCAGGCGGCGGAGACCAGCTCGGAGACGGACAGACCGGTGGCGGTGATCCGGCGCTTGAGGTCGGCGACCTCGGCCGCGCCCACCTGCTGGTGGCCGGCCTGCGGCAGCGGGTCCTGCCAGAGCAGGTGCTCGCTCGGGACCTCCGGGCCGAGGTAGCGGACCACCGGGCCCATGTCGCGGTGGGTCAGCTTGAACCAGGCGCGGGCGAAGGCGTCGGCGAACTCCTCCGGGTTCTCCAGGAAGCGCCGGGAGATCGGCGCGTAGACCGGGTCGAAGCGCAGCGACAGGTCGGTGGTGAGCATCGCCGGGGCGTGCCGCTTGTCCGGGTCGAACGGGTCCGGGACGGTGCCCTCGCCGGCGCCGTCCTTGGGCTTCCACTGGTGGGCGCCGGCCGGGCTCTTGGTGAGCTCCCACTCGTAGCCGAACAGCGTCTCGAAGAAGCTGTTGTCCCAGGTGGTCGGGGTCGCCGTCCAGATGACCTCGATGCCACTGGTGATCGCGTCGGCGCCGACCCCGGTGCGGAAGGTGCTCTTCCAGCCGAGGCCCTGCTGCTCCATCGGAGCGGCCTCCGGGTCCGGGCCGACGTTGTCCGCCGGGCCGGCGCCGTGGGTCTTGCCGAAGGTGTGGCCGCCGGCGATCAGCGCGACGGTCTCCTCGTCGTTCATCGCCATCCGGTAGAAGGTCTCGCGGATGTCGCGGGCGGCGGCGATCGGGTCCGGGTTGCCGTTGGGGCCCTCGGGGTTGACGTAGATCAGGCCCATCTGGACGGCGGCCAGCGGGTTCTCCAGCTCGCGGTCGCCGGTGTAGCGCTCGTCGCCGAGCCAGGTGTGCTCCGGGCCCCAGTAGACGTCCTCGTCCGGCTCCCACTCGTCGACCCGGCCGCCGCCGAAGCCGAAGGTCTCGAAGCCCATGCCCTCCAGGGCCACGTTGCCGGACAGGATGATCAGGTCGGCCCAGGACAGGGCGCGCCCGTACTTCTTCTTCACCGGCCAGAGCAGGCGGCGGGCCTTGTCCAGGCTGGCGTTGTCCGGCCAGCTGTTCAGCGGGGCGAAGCGCTGCTGGCCGCCGCCGGCACCGCCGCGGCCGTCGCTGATCCGGTAGGTGCCGGCACTGTGCCAGGCCATCCGGATGATGAACGGACCGTAGTAACCGAAGTCGGCCGGCCACCAGTCGTGCGAGGTGGAGAGGGCCTCCTGGATGTCCCGCTTCACGGCGGGCAGGTCCAGGGCCTCGAAGGCTTCGGCGTAGTCGAAGTCCGCACCGAGCGGGTTGGCCACGGCGGGGTTCTTCGCGAGGATCTTCAGGTTGAGCCGCTCCGGCCACCACTGGCGGTTCCCGCCGCCCTGGGTCGGGTGCGGCGCCCGCCCGTGGATCACCGGGCAGCCCTCCGCGTTCGCCTCTACGCCGGTTGCATCGTGGATGTCAGACATGGGAATCCTTCCCTCACAAGGCGGATCACGGTGTCTTCTCTGCTACCTGGGGCAACTGCTGTTTCCCTCCAGGCTAGCGCCGGAGCCGATCCTACGATGGACGGAATCCAAGTCAAGAATGACACCAAACCCATATCCGATCGGGAACCGGAAGGCACCGGAAGTGCATTGGTAAACTCCGGTCCTCCCCTTGACCTGAATAGGTGAACCGATATGAGTGACCTGCTGGAGCGGCTGCGCGGGCGCGGCTGGCGCCTCACCTCCCAGCGGCGTGTCGTGGCCGAGGTCCTGGACGGCGAGCACGTGCACCTGACCGCCGACGAGGTGCACGCCCGGGCCGCCGAGCGCCTGCCGGAGATCTCCCGGGCGACCGTCTACAACACGCTCGGCGAACTGGTCACCCTGGGCGAGGTTATCGAGGTCTCCACCGACGGGCGCGCCAAGCGTTACGACCCGAACGCGCACCGCCCCCACCAGCACCTGATCTGCACCGGCTGCGGTGCCATCCGCGACGTCCACCCGCTCGGCGACCCGCTGGCCGCCCTCCCGGCCGAGCAGCGCTTCGGCTTCGCGGTCTCGCAGGCGGAGGTCACCTACCGGGGGCTGTGCCCGGACTGCGCGGGCTGCTCGGGCTGACCGGGCTGCGCGGGCCGACCGGGCGGGCCCGGGCGGCCTGGGCGGCGTGGCCGGTCCGGCCCGCCGTCCGCCGCTCCGGCCTTCCGCGACAGAACCAGGATGTGTAGTGTCCTGGTTATGCGGATGGGCGAGGGAGTCGAGTGGGGCCTGCACTGCTGCCTCACGCTGGCCTGGCTGGATGACGGGCAGCCGGTGCCGACGGCGCGGCTGGCGGCCTGGTTCGACCTGCCGCCCGCCTATCTGACCAAACGCCTCCAGGCGCTCGTCCGGGCCGGCATCCTGAGCTCGACCCCCGGCGCCAGGGGCGGCTTCCGACTGGGCCGACCGCCCGAGCTGATCACCCTGATGGACGTGGTCGCGGCCATCGAGGGCCCCGACGACCTCTTCCGCTGCACCGAGATCCGGCAGCGCACGGAGGGGGCGGCCGCCGCCGGAGACGACTTCCGGCACCCGTGCGGGGTGGCCACCGCGATGCGCAAGGCCGAGCTTGCCTGGCGGCGCGAGCTGGCCGGGCAGACGGTGGCCGACCTGATGGCCGCGGCACCCGCCGGGGCGGCCGAACGCACCCGGCGGCACTACGCCCGGACGGCCGGCTGAACCTCCCTCCCCCCTTCGCGGAGGCTCGCCGTCGCGGCCCCGCGGCCCCTTCGTCGACTTCCGAGGTGAACCTGGATGTCCAATGTCCTGATTTCCGGCGCACCGCCGGCCCGGACCGCCGGCGGGCTGTCCGCCACCCTCGTCCTGGCGCTGGGCACGTTCGCGGTCGGCACGGACGCCTTCGTGGTCGCGGGCTTCCTGCCCTCGATGGCCGGGGACCTGCGCGTCTCCCCCGCCACGGCCGGCCAGTCGATCACCGTCTTCGCCGCCGCCTACGCCCTGCTCTCCCCCGCACTCGCCACCCTGCTGGCCCGGCTGCCCCGCCGGACTTTGCTGGTCGCCGCGCTCACCACCCTCGGCCTGGCCAACCTCGGCTCGGCCCTCGCCCCGGACATGGCCGCGCTGCTCGCCTCGCGCGTCCTCGCGGCCGCGGGCGCGGCCGCCTACACCCCCAACGCCGGTGCGGTCAGCGCCGCGCTGGTCCGCCCCGAACTGCGGGCCCGCGCCCTGGCGGTGGTGATCGGCGGACTGACCGTCGCGACGGCGCTCGGCGTACCGCTCGGGAACGCCGCGAGCCACTGGCTCGGCTGGCGCGCCGCGCTGGGCCTGGTCGCCGGGCTCTGCCTGCTGGTCGCCGCCGTGCTGCGCGCGGTCATGCCACGAGTGGCGGGGAACGCGCGGGTCCCGCTGCGCACCCGCCTCGCCGTGCTGCGGCGCCCGGCGGTGCTCACGGTGCTGCCGCTGACCGTCCTCGGCATGGGGGCGAGCTACACCGCCTACGCGTACAGCGTGCCGGTGCTGGACGCCGTCGGGGTCGGCGAGGGCTCGGTGCCGCCGGTGCTCTTCCTCTACGGTCTCGGCGCCGTGATCGGCAACCTCGCCGCCGGGTGGGCGACCGACCGCTGGGGCTCCCCGGCCGTCCTGACCGCCGGTTACGCCGTGCTGGCGGCGGCGCTCGGCGCCCTGGCCTGGCTGGCGGCCGCCCGTACGGGGGCCGTCCCGACGGTCGGGCCGCTGGTGCTGCTGTGGGGTGCGGGCAGCTGGTGCCAGACGCCGCCGCAGCAGCACCGGCTGATCGCGGCCGCGCCCCAGGAGGCGCCGCTGGTCGTCTCGCTCAACTCCTCGGCCATCTACGCCGGGATCGGGCTCGGAACGGTGCTCGGCGGCGCCACCCTGGATTCCGGCGCGGCCGTGGTGTACGGGCTCGGCGCGGCGATCGCGGCGGCGGCGCTGCTGTTCCTGCGGTGGAGCGTCCGCCGCTGAACGCCGGTCGCCGCGCTCGCGGTGGCGGGCACCGGCACGCCCGCCGCCCCCGTCGGTGGCCGCCCCGAGGAGGAACCCGGTGCCCGTGGCGCTCTCCACCGCCGGGCTGTCCGTCTCCGAGCGCGCGGAGGTGGCGCTCCGCCCGGGTGGCGCTCCGCCGACCGGACGCGAGCCGTGGTCGCTGCGCCGATCGGCGGCCGGCATCCCGTAGGGTCGGCCGAATGGCGAAGTACTTCGACGTGCATCCAGAGTCCCCCCAGCCGCGCACCATCGGCACGGTGGCCGACAGCCTCCGCTCCGGCGCCCTCATCGCGTACCCCACCGACTCCTGTTTCGCCCTGGGCTGCCGCCTGGACAACCGCGACGGCCTGGACCGCATCCGGACGATCCGGCGTCTCGACGACCGCCACCACTTCACCCTGATGTGCGTGGACTTCGCCCAGCTGGGCCAGTTCGTCCAGCTCGACAACAACGTCTTCCGCGCCGTCAAGGCGGCGACACCGGGCGGCTACACCTTCATCCTCCCCGCCACCAAGGAGGTCCCCCGCCGCCTGATGCACCCGAAGAAGAAGACGGTGGGCGTCCGGATCCCCGACCACACCGTCACCAGGGCGCTGCTCACCGAACTCGGTGAGCCGCTGGTCTCCAGCACCCTGATCCTCCCCGGCGAGGACGAGCCGATGACCCAGGGGTGGGAGATCAAGGAGCGCCTCGACCACGTGCTGGACGCCGTGGTGGACTCCGGCGACTGCGGGACCGTACCGACGACGGTCGTCGACTTCTCGGGCGGCGAGCCGGAGATCGTCCGGCGCGGGGCAGGGGACCCGAGCCGGTTCGAGTGACGGGCCGGGCGCTCCACGACGGCCCCGACGGGCCCGGGGCGCCCGGGTCCGACCGCCGTACGGGCGTCGTCCTACCGCCGTACAGGCACCGTACAGGCGCCGTTAATTGATGCCTGGCTCTCCTTGCACGACCTGTACGCTGATCATGCGCGCGAAAAGTACACAAGCGTTCGACAGCGACACATCTGTGGGGGGAATCGGTGCGTAATCGCCGAGTTGTGGTTCTTGCTGCCCTGGTGGCGGCCGGTGTGGGCATCACGCCCGGGATCGCCCAGGCGGCGGGGCCCTCGGCGCCTCCCGCGAAGGGGGCGCCGGCCCAGGGGGCGCCGGCTCAGGGGGCACCCGCCGCGAACGGGGCCGCCGTGAACGAGGCTGACGCGGTGCGGAAGCTGGCGGGCAAGACGTTCAGCAGCCCCGCCGAGCGGACGGTCGTCTCGCCGAAGGCCGACGGGCGGAAGGCCGCCGCGCCGACCGGGCAGGCGGCACCGGCGCAGAGCGCACCGAGCACGCAGAGCACGCCGAGCACGTGGAGCCCCTTCATCAGTCTGCAGGCCTGGGCCGGCGACGCGCACGGCCTCGAACTGCGGACCTACGCCTCCGCCTACGGCAGCTCCGCGATCGACGTCACCATCGCCTGGGGCGACGGACAGTCGGACACCTACACCGTCGACCTCACCGGCTCCAGCTACGACTCGCGCACCAACAAGCACCGGTACGCCGCGGTCGGCACCTACGACGTCAAGGTCACGATCAAGGACACCACGCTCGGCCAGGAGGCCTCCAACTCGGTCCAGATCGTGACCGGGGGCGCCGAGTTCACCCCGCACACGCCGACCCGGCTGCTGGACACCCGCGCGGGCATCGGCGCTCCGCTGACCAAGGTCCCCGCCCGCGGCACCGTGGCCCTGAAGGTCGCGGGCGCCGCCCAGGTGCCGGCCAATGTCTCGGCGGTGGTGCTCAACGTCACCGTCACCAACGCCACGGCGGACGGGCACATCTCGACGGCGGCCCTCAAGGACCTGGCCGAGAGCACGGACACGTCCAGCCTCAACTACGCCGCCGGCCAGACCGTCCCGAACATGGTGATCTCGGGGGTCAAGGACGGCTACGTCTACCTGTTCAACGCCGGCTGGCAGCCGGTGGACCTGCTCGCCGACGTCACCGGCTACTTCACCCCCACCACCGCCAGCGGCTACAAGGCGGTGCCGCAGGTGCGCGCCGTCGACACCCGCGAGGGCCTCGGGGCGCCCAGGGGCCAGGCCCCCGGGCTGAGCAGCTTCGACGTCGCCGTCGCCGGCCGCAACGGCGTGCCGAACAACGCCACCGCCGTGGCGGTCACCCTGACGGTCACCGGCCCGCAGGACGCCGGCCACCTGATCGCCTACCCGACCGGGCAGGCGGCGCCGAGCACCTCCACCCTGAACTTCACCGCCGGCCAGACCGTCGCCAACGCGGCGATCGTCCCGGTCGGCGCGGACGGCAAGATCTCCATCCGCAACGGCAGTTGGAAGCCGGCCGACGTGGTGCTCGACGTCGTCGGCTACTTCACCCCCGACAGCCGCGCCGCCTACGTCCCCGGCTACTCGGCGCTCCGGCTCCTGGACAGCCGCAAGGACAGCTGGGGCCGCAAGGCCGCCCCGCTGGCCGCCCGCAGCTTCTTCGCGATGCGGCACGAGGCCGACACCCACGAGCCCCACGTCGACGGGTGGGTGCTGAACACCACCGTCACCAACACCAGCGGCCCGGGCTTCCTCTCGGTCAGCCCCGACCCCAACTTCTGGTCCGACTACCAGAACGGCACCCCGACCGTGCCGCAGCGCCCCGTCTCCTCGACGCTCAACTGGACGGTCGGCCAGACCGTCGCGGGCGTCGCGCAGACCGCGGGCGGCAAGGGCGGCATCATCGACATCTGGAACCAGGGCTGGCAGGACGTCGACTTCATCGTCGACCTGGTCGGCTACTACGAGTCGTACTGACCCACCGGCAGGCCTGAGGACGGGGCGGTGTTCCATGACGGAGCACCGCCCCGTCGGCCGTACGGGCCCACGGGAACGTCACCCCGAGGCCGCCCAGGACAGCAGCAGCCGCAGGCCGTCCTCCGAGGGCGAGCCCGGGTCGGCGGTGTAGGTGACCAGGGCCTGGCCGGGGTCGTCGGCCGGGCGGAGGGTGTCGTAGGCGAGGTCGAGGGTGCCGGCCAGGGGATGGTGGAAGGACTTGCGTCCGGAGGTCTTGTCGGCGACCGGGTGTTCGGCCCACATGCGGTGGAACTCCTCGCTGCCCAGGCAGAGCCGGCCGACCAGTTCGGCGAGCAGCGGGTCGTCCGGGCGGCGGCCGGCCTCCAGGTGGAGGAAGGCGACGTTCTCCCGGGCGCAGGCGGGCCAGTCGGCGTAGAGCTCGCGGGAGGCCGGGTCGAGGAAGGTGATCCGGGCGATGTTGCGGTCCTCGGCGGGCAGGGCGCCGTAGTCGCCGAACAGTGCGACGGCGGCGTGGTTCCAGGCCAGGACGTCCATCCGGTGGCCCATCACCACGGCCGGGGTGTCCCGGAGCTGCTCCAGCAGGTGCAGCAGGGAGGGGCGCGGGCGCTGCCGGGCGGCGGTGCGACGGGGGCGGGCCGCGGGCCGGGCGAGACGGTGCAGGTGGCCGGACTCGTCGGGGGCCAGGCGCAGGGCGCGGGCGACGGCGCCGAGGACGGCGTCGGAGGGGTTGCCGACCCGGCCCTGTTCCAGGCGGGTGTAGTAGTCGACGCTGACGCCCGCGAGGTGGGCGAGTTCCTCCCGGCGCAGCCCGGCGACCCGGCGTCGGCCGCCGTAGTCGGGAAGGTCGACGTCCTCGGGGCGCAGGCGGGCGCGGCGGGTGCGGAGGAATTCGCTCAGGGCGCTGCTCGGGTTCACGGTACGGATTCTCACCCGGACGGGGGCCTCCGTGCCTGGTCCTGTCAGGGCCAGGCACGGAGGCGGGGCCGACTCAGCCGACCGGGGACGGAGGCAGGACCGACTCAGCCGACCGGGGACGGGAAGCCCGGGACGAGGCCGCCGTCGATCACGACGTCCTGCCCGGTGATGTACGAGGAGCGCCCGGAGAGCAGGAAGGCGACCGTCTCCGCGACGTCCTCGGCCGTGCCCAGCCGGCCGAGCGGGACGTGGCGGCTGATCGGCTCGTGGTCGGCCGGGTCCGGGACGGCGGCGTGGAACATCTCCGTCACGATGTAGCCGGGGCTGACCGAGTTGACCCGGATGCCGCGCCCGGCCAGTTCGGCGGCGAGGGTGCGGGCGAGGCTGAGGACGGCGGACTTGCTGGCGGCGTAGACGGCGGCGCCGGGCATGCCGCGGTGCGGGGTCCAGGAGGCGTTGAGGACGACCGAGCCGCCGCCGGCCGCGTCCAGCAGCGGCAGGGCGTGCTGGACGGTGAAGAACACGCCCTTGAGGTTGGTGGCGACGATCCGGTCGAACTCACCCTCGGTGACCTCCCCCACCGGGTGGAAGCCCGCCACGCCCGCGTTGGCGAAGACGCCGTCGAGCCGGCCGTACCGCTCGCCCACGGTGTCGGCCAGCCGGGCGAGGTCCGCCGGTACGGAGGCGTCGGCGCGGACGGGGAGCAGCCGGTCACCGGCGTCGAGCAGCGCGGCGGCGCGGGCGAGCCGGGCTTCGTCGCGGCCGGTGATGACGACCCGGGCGCCGGTGGCGAGGAGGTGCCGGGCGGTGGCGAGGCCCATGCCGCTGGTGCCGCCGGTGACGAGGACGGTGGAGTCGGCGAAGGAGATGGCGGAAGAGGAAGTGTGGTTCATGGCGTCCACCCTCGCGGCGGACGCCGGGGCGGCACCAGGCCCGCCCCGACCCTGGGTCCGGGAGAACCTGGGTCCGGGAGAACCAGGGTCCGGGAAAACCACCCTCCGCACCGGGAATCGGAGCAGCCGACGGCTGGTTGGGCCAAGACGACGGTCCGAACACAGCACTCGCGAAGAGGGACTTCCCATGAAGATCGGCATCATCGGCGCGGGCAACATCGGCGGCAACCTGACGCGGCGGCTGACGGCGCTGGGCCACGAGGTGGCGGTGGCCAACTCCCGCGGTCCGGAGACGCTCAAGGAACTGGCCGAGGAGACCGGAGCGAAGGCGGTGACGGCGGCCGAGGCCGCGAGCGGCGCGCAGGTCGTGGTGGTGACGGTGCCGCTGAAGAACGTGCCGGACCTGCCCGCCGGGCTGCTGGACGGCGCCGCCGAGGGCGTCGCCGTGATCGACACCGGCAACTACTACCCGAAGGAGCGCGACGGCCGGATCGACGCGATCGAGGACGGCGGGCTGACGGAGAGCCGTTGGACGGAGCAGCACCTGGGGCACCGGGTGGTGAAGGTGTTCAACGGCACCTACGCCCAGGACCTGCTGGAGCGCCCGCTTCCGGCGGGCGACCCGGAGCGGCTCGCCGTGCCGGTGGCCTCGGACGACGAGGCGGCCAAGCGGGTGGTCCGGGCCCTGGCCGACGAGTTGGGCTTCGACACCGTGGACGCGGGCGGGATCGACGAGTCCTGGCGCCAGCAGCCGGCCACCCCGGTGTACGGGCTGCGCGCCGGCGTCGAGGCGGTCACCCGGGCGCTCGCGGAGGCCTCCCCGGAGCGCCCGGCCGCCCACCGGGCGTAAGGCGTCACTCACGCGCCGGGCGTCACCCGAGCCTGCGCGCCCCCTCCGCCGGGACGGCGGTGAGGGTGCGCGGCTCGGCGTAGCCGGCCGCGCGGAACGCGGCGGTGGCCTCGGCCGCGACGTGCCCGGCCGCCGCCGCGTCCACCAGGGCGATGACCGAGCCGCCGAAGCCGCCGCCGGTCATCCGCGCGCCGTGGGCGCCGGCCGCCAGGGCCGCTTCGACGGCGAGGTCGGTCTCCGGGCAGGAGACCCGGTAGTCGTCGCGCAGCGAGGCGTGTCCCGCGGTGAGGATCGGGCCGAGTGCGGCGAGGTCGCCGGCGTCCAGACGGGCGACGGCGTCCTCCACCCGGGCGTTCTCGGTGACCACGTGGCGCACCAACGGAACCAGTTCCGAGGGGAGTCGGCCGAGCGCGTCGGCCAGCCCGGAGGGCTGGAGCGAGCGCAGCGCGGGCAGCCCGAGCAGCGCGGCCGCCCGTTCGCAGCCGGCCCGCAGCGCGGCGTAGGCGCCGTCCCCGAGGTCGTGCTTCACCCGGGTGTCCAGGACCAGCAGCGCGAGGCCCGCTCCGGCGAGGTCCACCGGCACCTGACGTGCCGTCAGATCGCGGCTGTCCAGGAACAGCGCGGCACCCGGACGGCAGCACATGGACGCCATCTGGTCCATGATCCCGCAGGGCACGCCGACGAAGGCGTTCTCGGCCCGCTGCGCCAGCACCGCCAGTTCCGGCGCCGGGATCCCCAGCCCGTACAGGTCGTTGAACGCGGCGGCGACCGCGCACTCCAGTGCGGCGGAGGAGGAGAGCCCGGCGCCGCCGGGCACGTCACTGTCCAGCCGGAGGTCCGCCCCGCCGACCGGGTGTCCGGCCTCGCGCAGCGCCCACACCACGCCCGCCGGGTAGCCGGTCCAGCCGGGCGCCGAGCCCGGGGCGAGGTCGTCGAGCGCGAGGTCGACGACCGGCCCGCCACCCTGGGCGGACCAGAGCCGCAGCCGCCCGTCCGTCCGGCGGGCCGCCTGGGCCCGGACGGCCTGCGGCAGCGCGATCGGGAGGACGAACCCCAGGTTGTAGTCGGTGTGTTCGCCGATCAGGTTCACCCGGCCGGGGGCGGCCCACTCCCCCTCGGCGGGACGGCCGTACAGCTGCTCGAACGTCCTCATGCGGCTGCCTCCCGCAGCCGGCGGGCCGCGTCCTCGGGGGTGACGTCGTTGACGAAGGCGTCCATCCCGGACTCCACCCCGGCGAGGTACTTGAGCTTGTCGGCGGTGCGGCGGATGGTGAACAGCTCCAGGTGCAGGGCGAGTTCGGCGCCCTGCCCGGCCGGAGCCTGGTGCCAGGCGGAGATGTACGGGGTGCGGCCGGTGCCGAAGAGCCGGTCGAAGCGGCGCAGCAACTCCAGGTAGAGGGCGGGGAATTCGTCCCGTTGCCCGGCGTCCAGGGCGGTCAGGTCGGGCACCCGGCGGTGCGGGTAGAGGTGCACCTCGTACGGCCAGCGGGCGGCGAAGGGGACGAAGGCCGTCCAGTGCTCCCCGGCGAGGACGACGCGTTCGCCGTGGGCGCGTTCGGCGGCGAGCAGGTCGTCGAAGAGGTTGCGGCCGGTGGCGGCCCGGTGCTCGGCGGCGCGGGCGGCCATCCGGGCGGTGCGCGGGGTGGTGAAGGGCAGGGCGTAGATCTGGCCGTGCGGGTGGGCGAGGGTGACGCCGATCTCGGCGCCCCGGTTCTCGAAGCAGTAGACCTGCCGGACGCCGGGCAGCGTGGAGAGTTCGGCGGTGCGGTCGGTCCAGGCGTCCAGGACGAGCCGGGCGCGCTCGGGGGTGAGGTCGGCGAAGGACGCGTCGTGGTCGGCGGTGAAGCAGACCACCTCGCAGCGCCCGACGCCGGGGCCGGCGGTCCACAGGCCGCCGGTCCCCAGGCCGCCGGCCTCGCTCGCGGGCTCGCCGGGCGTTCCGGCCAGCGAGGGGAAGCGGTTCTCGAAGACGGCCACCTGGTAGTCCTCGGCCGGGATCTCGCTGAGCCGCCCGTCCCTGGACGGGCAGAGCGGGCACTCCTCGGCCGGCGGCTGGTAGGTGCGCGCCTGGCGGTGGGCGGCGATGGTGACCCAGTCGCCGGTGGCCGGGTCCAGCCGGACCTGCGAGCCGGGGGCCTGGGGGTCGAGCGGCCGCTCGTCCACGGCGTCGCGGGGGGCGGCGGCGCCGCTGTCGTAGTAGATCAGCTGCCGGCCGTCCGCGAGGGTGGTCGCGGTCCTGACGGTGCCGGTATGGGTCAGGGACGTCCCGGGCATGGCCTTTTCCTCCGAGTGAAGCCATTGGAATCAAACAGAAAGCTACACTCTCCAACAATATCCATCAGAACCGCTCACCAGAAGTGGTCCAAGGAGGCCTTCCGATGGCTGACAGCGCCCACCCCCTCGCCGAACAGCGCCGTGTGCTGATCCTGGAGCAGGTCCGGGGCCGCGGCGGGGTCCGGGTCACCGAGCTGGTCCGCGACCTCGGGGTCTCCGACATGACGGTCCGCCGCGACCTGGACGCGCTGGCGCGGCGCGGCCTGGTCCACAAGGTGCACGGCGGAGCGGTGCGGGTCGACGCGCCGGCCACCGGTGAACCCGGATTCGAGGCCAAGGCGCGGTGGGAGCAGCCCGCCAAGGAGGCGATCGCCCGGGCCGCCGCGGCACTCGTACCGCCCGGTTCGGCGGTCGGGCTGTCCGGCGGAACGACCACCTTCGCGGTCGCCCGGCAGCTGCGCGCGGTCGAGGGCCTCACCGTGGTGACCAACTCGCTGCGGATCGCCGACCTGCTCGAACAGCCCGCCGAGGACGGCACGCCGTCCACCGCCACGGTGATCCGCACCGGCGGCGTCCGGACCCCCTCGGACGCGCTGGTCGGGCCGGTCGCCGACCAGGCGATCCGCTCACTGCACGTCAACCTGCTGATCCTGGGCTGCCACGGCCTCTCCCCCGAGGCCGGGCTGACCACCCCGAACCTGGCCGAGGCGGAGACCAACCGCGCCTTCCTCCGCTCCGCCCGCCGGGTGGTCGTGGTGGCCGACCACACCAAGTGGGACGCGGTCGGCCTGGCCTCCTTCGCCGCCCTCGACCAGCTGGACGTCCTGGTCACCGACGCGGCCCTGCCCGCCGAGCAGCGGACGGCGGCGGCCGAACTGGTCGGCGAGCTGATCGTGGCGGCGGCCGTCTGAGAGACACGTCCGGGCGTCGGCTCCAGACGTCGGTCGCCCGGAGCCGCCCGTCGTCAGGCGTGGGAAGTCGGCCGGGCCGACGCGCCACGCCGTCCGCCCGGACTCTCAGGCGTACGGGAACACCGGCTGGAACACCTCGGCCAGCCTCGCCTTGACCGCGGCACCGTGAGCGAGCGGGACCGGGTGGCCGCCGCGCTCCGCGGGCACCCCGAGGTCCGCCAGGACGTACAGGGCGAACAGGGTGCGGACGGTGTTGGAGGCCCAGACCGGCATCGGCCCGCGCTCCTGCCCGGCGAAGGCCTCGCCGATCGTCGACAGCCAGGCGGTCGACCGCTCCGGCGTCAGGTCCGGGCGGGTGAGGACGAGGGCGAGGGCCCGGGCGAGCCGGTTGTCCTCCCGCTCGGCGAACAGGTGGCCGGTCGGGGCGAGCAGGCGCTCGGCGGCGAGCGTGAGCAGCGGTTCGGGGTCGACCCCGGGGCGCCGGCCGAGGGCCCCCAGCAGGTCCGCGCCGTGCGCCACCGCGTGCAGCCAGCCGAGCGTGTCGTCGCGGCCGCGCAGGTCGGTCTCCGAGCGGTACCAGGCGGCGAACGCGTCGAGCCACTCGGGCCGCAGGTCGCCCTGGCCCACGATCATCGTCAGGACGAGCGGGGCGAACGTCCTGGCCTCGATCCGCGGATCGGTGAAGCGCTCCGCCATCAGGTCGCCGAGCGCCAGGCGCCGTTCGCCGTCGATCACCCCGCTCCGGATCCAGGCGTCCAGGATCGCGTACGGATAGCCGTCCCTGATCTCCGGGTCCGGATCCCCCAGGGCCACCGCCAGTTCCGCGACCAGGTCGTCCAGGCCGCGGCCTTCGGGGAGCGCGCAGTCGGTCTCGTAGATCTCACGCCAGTTCGTCACGGGCGGGACCCTATCGAAGGCCTGCAAGCCCTCTCACCTGCTTTTTCGCCGCCCGTCCTGTGCCCGGCCCTCGCCCGCCGCCCTCGCCCGCCCCCGCATCCGTCCTCAGCCGCCGGCCTCCCTCAGCGGCCGACCTCCCTCAGCCGGAAGTCCTCCACCGTCTCCCGCCGGATCAACAGCCGCGCCCGGCCGTCCCGCACCGCCACCACCGCCGGGCGGCCGACCAGGTTGTAGCCGGACGCCATGGACAGCTGGTACGCGCCGGCCGCCGGCATCGCCAGCAGGTCGCCCGGCCGCAGGTCGGCGGGCAGGGCGGCGTCCCGGACCAGCACGTCCCCGGCCTCGCAGTGGCGGCCGACCACGTCCACCCGCGCCTCGCCCGCCTCCGAGCGGCGGCCGACCAGCCGCACCGCGTACGGCGATCCGTACAGGGCCGGGCGCGGGTTGTCGCTCATCCCGCCGTCCACCGCGACGAAGCCGCGGCCGTCCGCCGTGTGCTTCACCGACAGCACCCGGTACACCGCCACCGCGGCCGGCCCGGCGATCGCCCGGCCCGGTTCCACCACCAGCCGGGGCACCTCCAACTCGGCCTCGGCGCAGCGCGCCGCCAACCGGTCGGTCACCCGTACCGCGAAGTCGGCGAGGTCCAGCTCGTCGTCCCCGGGCAGGTAGCGGATGCCGTGCCCGCCGCCGAGGTCCAGCTCCGGCAGCTCCACGCCGTGCCGCTCCCGCACCGCTTCGAGCAGCCGCACCAGCGCGTCCACCGCGAGCAGATAGGGCTCGACCGAGGTGATCTGCGAGCCCACGTGGCAGTGCAGGCCCGCCAGTTCGAGACCCGGCTGATCGAGCACCCGGGCGATGGCGTCCGCCGCGTCACCGCCCTCGATCGGGAAGCCGAACTTCTGCCCGCCGACCCCGGTCCGCACCGCCGGGTGGTGCCCGGCCGAGATCCCCGGGACCACCCGGACCAGCACCCGCTGCGGGGTGTCGGCCGCCACCAGCGCGGCCAGCCTGGCGATCTCGGCCGGCCCGTCGATGACGATCCGCCCCACCCGCAGCCGCCGCGCCAGCCGCAGCTCCTCCGGGGACTTCGCGTTGCCGTGCAGCAGGATCCGCTGCGCCGGGAAGCCCGCCGAGACCGCCAGCCACAGCTCGCCCGACGAGCACACGTCCAGCCCCAGGCCCTCGCTCTCCACCCACTCGGCCATCGCGCTGCACAGGAACGCCTTGGCCGCGTACAGCACCTCGGCGTGCGGCAGCGCCCGCCGGTAGGCCCGGGCACGGGCCCGCACCTCGGCCTCGTCCAGCACGTACAGCGGGGTGCCGAACCGCTCGGCGGCCTCGGCCAGCCCCACTCCGCCGACCAGCGGGTCGGTGGGTCCCCGGCCGGGCCGCGCCGAGGCCGGCCAGGGGGCGCCGAGCGCGTCGGCGGGGGCGGGGGTGGTCGTGGTGGTGGAAGCGGGGACGGTGGGGGCCGTGGGGACGGGCGGGGCGCTGAGCTGGGTCATGGCGGCTCCTCCTGGGGCGGGGCGTGGGGCGGCGGGTCGGTCCTCGCAGGTCGGTCCTCGCGGGTCGGTCCTCGCAGGTCGGTCCTCGCGGGTCGGTCCTCGCGGGTCAGTCCTCGCGGGTCGGTCCTCGCGGGTCAGTCCTCGTAGTGCAGCGCGAACCGGCAGTGCGCCGGGCGGGTGCGGGTGCGGGTGCGGTCGCGGTCGGCCGCCGAGGACGGATCCGGCGGCTCGGGGCGGTCCTGGCGCACGGTGACGGGCGCGAGGCGGACCGTCCGCTCCAGCGGCTGGTCGACGTCGATGACGGCGGTGGCGGTGGTCATGGCAGGTCCCTTCGAGAGCCGGCCGGTGCGGCCGGACTCCTCCAGTGGAGACCCTCCGCACACCGACCGCACCCCTCCTTGACGCAGGGCGTACGCCGGGACCCCTCTCCTTGACGCCCTCCTGACAGCCGGTCGCCCGGCGGTGGCGGCCGGGCCGCCGGAGTCGCGACGCCCGGCCGTCCGGCCGCCACCGCCAGAGGTCCGTCAAGATCCGTGAGACCTGCGTCATGGTGGCGTCAGCGGCCGTACGGACGGACCGGTTCCGCGGTTCACTGGAGTCATCCGAAGCAAGGAGTTCCGAACCGGCAGGACTCGACGGAGAGTTCCACCGGAGAGACGGAGGCGAACGGGCATGACCGGGACCACCCGAGTGATCGTCGGCCTGAGCGGATCACTGAGCAGTCTGGCCGCCCTCTACCACGCCGTCGGTGAGGCGGCCCGCAACCAGGCGGTGCTGGTGCCCGTCGCCGCCTGGGCCGTGAACGAGCGGGACGGCCTGCGCCCGCTCGCCGAACTGGAGCACGCCGCCCGCCGGCGCCTCGACGTCGCCTTCGAGCAGGCCTACGGCGGCTACCCGTCCGACCTGGTCATCCACCCCCTGGTGGTCAACTCCGAACCCGGCCCCGCGCTGGTCGGCGCCGTCACCGGACCGGAGGACCTGCTCGTCCTCGGCGCCGCCACCCGCCGCCGGCTGGACCGGCTGCGGCACGGCTCGGTCGCCCGCCACTGCCGCCACCGGGCCGGCTGCCGGGTGGTCGAGGTCTCGCCCTCGGCGCTCCTCACCCGCCTCGAACTCCCGGCCCGGACCGGCGCGCCACTGCCCCTGCTCGCGCGTTAGGCACTGTCCGGCCGCTGCCCGCCGGCGATGCACCTCTTCGCCGGCGAGGCCCCACCCGCCAGCGCCCACCTGCGTGACCCGCCGCC